>NZ_VIGS01000059.1:0-11978 GCF_006704135.1 Micrococcus sp. R8502A1 | reverse complement strand
ACTGTTCTCTCCTTCTCCTCGACCTTCAGATTCGCCTTCTCTTTTTTTTTTTACTGGCCGCGCCCCCACCATAATTCCCTCGTATGCGTTCGTCGGCACCTTCGGAGGTGTAGAAGAGACAGCCTATACCCGCGCCGCCGAGGAGCTGTTCGACGGCCTCACCCACGCGTTCACGCCGGGCGCCGTCACCGCCCTCCCCGGGCCCTCCGGGCGCGGCAAGTCCCCCCTCCTGTACGTGCTCGGGCTCATGCTCACGCCCACCTCCGGAGTGGTGCGCCTCGGCGACGTCGACGCCTCCACCCGCCCGGACCGGGAGCGCTCCCGCCTGCGCGCCACCTCCGTGGGATTCGTGTTCCAGGACTCGGAGCTGGACCCGTCCCGCCCCATCCTGGACTCCGTGGTGGAGCCCGGCCTCTACGCCGGGTTGGAGCGCCAGACGCTCGAGGACCGGGCACGGGCGCTGCTCGAGCGCTTCGGCCTCGCCCACCGCGCCGACCACCGGCCCGGGCAGGTCTCCGGCGGGCAGGCGCAGCGGGTGGCCGTGTGCCGCGCCCTCGTGAACGCGCCCGTCGTCGTCCTCGCGGACGAGCCCACGGGCAACCTCGACCCGGACAACGCCGGCCTCGTCATGGACGCCCTCGCCGATGCCGCCGCCGAGGGGCGCACCGTGGTGGTCGCCACCCACGACCCCGCCGTCGTCGCCCGCGCCGACGAGGTGGTGCGGCTGTGAACCGGGAGGACCGCCCATGAACCTGCGCACCCTGCTGCGTGAAGCCGTCACCGCCGCACGCACCTCTCCCGTGCCCTCCGCCCTCGTGCTGCTCGTGGTGGCCGCCATGTGCTTCGCCGCCGTGGCCACCGTGGGCAGGCAGGCCGCCACCGAGGCGGCCGTCGCCGCAGAGCTCTCCGGCCCCGGCGCCCGCGTGCTCACCGTCACCGACACCGGCGGCACCGGTTTCCTCACCGGCGCCACCGCGGCCACCCTCGCCGGACTCGACACCGCCGAGGCCGCCCTCGCCCGGGACTCGCCCATGGACGCCGTGAACACCGGGATCGGCCGGGGCGGCGCCCGCGTGGCCGTGACGAACGTGGTCGGCACCCTGGACCGTGGCATCGTGCTGACCCGCGGCCGCCTGCCCGCCCCCGGCGAGGTGGTGGTCCCCGAGGCCAAGCTCGCCGAGCTCGGCCTCGCCCAGCCCTCCGGAGCGATCGAGGCCACGGACGGCGGCCAGTGGGCCGTCGTCGGGGCGTTCCAGGCCCAGGACCCCTTCCAGGACCTCGACGGCTACGCCCTCACCGTCCCCGCCGCCCCGGACGCCCTCGTGATGCAGCAGGTCCGCGTCCTCGCCGCCGACACCGCCGGCACCCGCGCCATGCAGGAGGCCGCGCTCGCCGTGATCGACCCCGACCCGCGCGCCTCCTCCATCCAGACCGCCCGTGCCCTCTCCGCCGGCAACCAGGTGATCACCGGCGAGCTCGCCGGGCTCGGACGCTCCCTGCTGCTGCTGATCCTCGGAGCCGGCGCGTTCTTCGTGTCCATCGTGGTGCTCGCCGACGTCCTCATCCGCCGCCGCGACCTCGGCCGCCGCCGCACCCTCGGCATCGGCCGCGGAGACCTGATCCTGCTCGTGGCCGTGCGCACCGCCGTGCCTGCGCTGCTGGGCGCCGTGCTGGGCTCCGGAGCCGGGTACGCCGTCGTCGCCGGCCAGGGCGGGACGCTGGGGGTGGACTTCGTGGCGGCGGTGGCCGTGCTGGCCGCCCTCACCGCGCTGCTGGCCAGCCTCGCCCCGGCGGCGTTCGCCGCGTTCCGCGACCCCGTGCGGGTGATGCGGACGGCGTGAGGGGTGGCGGGCGGGCCCGCTCACCGGCGGGCACCCCGCCCGCGCACCGCTACCCTCGGGAGCATGCCCGCCTTACCCGCCGCGCCCCCGCCTGCCCTCACGCCGCTCCAGCGGCAGTCCGTCCTGCGCACCCTGCGCAGCCCTCGGCTGCTGGGCACCGAGGTGTTGGCCGCGGTCGTGGTGGCGCTCGCCCTGATCCCGGAGGCCATCGCGTTCTCGATCATCGCGGGCGTGGATCCGCGCGTCGGGCTGTTCGCGTCCTTCACCATGGCCGTCACCACCGCGATCGTGGGCGGCCGGCCCGCCATGATCTCCGCGGCCACGGGGGCGGTGGCGCTGGTCGTCGCACCGCTGTCCCACGCGTACGGGGTGGGGCACCTGCTTGCCGCGATCATCCTCGGCGGCGTCATCCAGATCCTGCTCGGCGTGTTCGGTGTGGCCCGGCTCATGCGGTTCGTCCCGCGCTCGGTGATGGTGGGGTTCGTCAACGCGTTGGCCATCCTCGTGTTCACCTCGCAGCTGCCCGAGCTGATCGGCGTCCCGTGGCTCGTGTACCCGCTCACGGCGTTGGCCCTGGCGATCGTGGTGCTGTTGCCGCGGCTCACCACGGCGGTGCCGGCGACGCTCGTGGCCGTCGTCGTGGTCACCGCCCTGGTGATGGCCGCCGGCCTGGCCGTGCCGCGCGTGGGGGACCGGGGCGCGCTGCCGGATGCGCTGCCCGTGCTCGGCCTGCCGGACGTCCCGCTGACGTGGGAGACCCTCCGGTTGATCCTGCCGTTCAGCGTCGGCATCGCGTTCGTGGGGTTGCTCGAGTCCCTGCTCACCGCGAAGCTCGTGGACGACATCACCGACACCCGCTCGGACAAGACGCGCGAGTCCTGGGGGCAGGGTGTCGCGAACGTGGTCTCGGGGTTGTTCGGCGGCATGGGCGGCTGCGCCGTGGTGGGGCAGACCATGATGAACGTCAAGGCGAACGGCGCCCGCACCCGGATCTCCACGTTCCTCGCGGGCGTGTTCCTGCTGGTGCTCGTGGTGGCCTTCGGCGGCTTCGTGGCGCAGATCCCCATGGCCGCGCTCGTGGGCGTGATGATGTTCGTGGCCGCCGCCACCTTCGATTGGCATTCGGTGCGCCCCGCCACCCTGCGCGCGATGCCGCGCTCGGAGACCGCCGTCATGGTCGTGACCGTGGCGGCCACGGTGCTCACTCACAACCTCGCGATCGGCGTGGGTGTGGGCGTGCTCGCTGCGCTGGTGCTCTTCGCTCAGCGCGTCTCGCGTCTGGTCACGGTGGTCCGCGAGGTCCACGACGACGGCGACGCCGTCACGTATCGCGTGCACGGCGCCCTGTTCTTCGCGTCCTCGAACGACCTCTACTCGCAGTTCGAGTACGCCCTCGACCCGCCGCGCGTCGTGATCGACATGAGTGCCGCGCACGTGTGGGACGCCTCCACTGTGGCCGCGCTCGACTCGGTGCTGACCAAGTACGCCCGGCACGGGATCCACGCCGAGGTGACGGGGCTGAACGAGGCCTCCGCGGCGATGCACGCGCGCCTCACCGGGCGACTCGGCGCCTGAGCCGGCGGGCTCCCGTTTCGGCAAGGGAAGCGCCCCGGGAGGCCGTCGTCTCGGCAACGAACGCGGGCCCCGGCCGAGGTCACGTGGTGATGAACTCCCACTGGTGCCCGTCCGGGTCGACGATCTCGCGGGAGTGCATGCCGGAGTCGGCCATCTCCTCGCGCAGGTCCTCGGGCAGGGGCACCTCGGCGGCGCCGAGCTCGATCGCCCGGTCCGCCAGGGCGTCCACCGCCGCGGCGTCGCCGACGGTCAGCGCCATGAGGGCGGAGTTGGTGGTGAGGCAGTCGGCGATCTCACGGTTGCCGATGAAGTCGGTGTAGTAGCCGGGGCTGAGGTACATCGCGTACGTCGACTCGGTGAGCTCGATGCACACCGAGTGCTCGTCCGAGTAGTCGTCCATCGCGGTGGCGCCCAGGGTCGTCCAGAACTCACGGATCCGCTCGGGGTCCGTCGTCGGGAGGTTGATGAACACCGGCTGGGAGAACAAGGCCATGGGGAGCACCGTAGACGAGGCGGTCGGCCCGCCGCCACCGCGCGCGTGTCGCGGGCGCGCGGGCGTGGCGTGGGCCACGGAGCCGCTCCCGACGACGGCGCCCGCGGCCTGGCGCGTCCGCCCCCGTTGGTAGCGTGGCCGCCATGAGCGTTCCTCCCTCCGGCCCGCCGGCCGGTCCGCCCGCCGGCTGGCCGCCGTCGGGCCGGCCGTCCGCCCGCCGCGCCGCCGTCGCCCCGAGCCTGCACGGGCACCCCGGCGCCCCCGGTGGCGTCCCCGCCGGCTGGCCCGGCCGCCGGCCCGCGGCCCGCCCCGCGCCGGACTGGACCCCGGGTCGGTTCCACTGGGGCGACGCCGTCGTGGTGCTCGTGTACGTGGCGCTCATGGTGCTCGGGCTGGGGCTGTGGCTGGCGGTGTCGCTCGGCCTGGTCCCCGGTGACCTCGAGGCGTTCGACCTGGTCCGCGACGGGTTCACGGTGAACATCGTCAGCTACGCGATCCTCGTGGTGCTCGTGCTGGCCGTGGCCTGGCGCCCGCTCGTGACGTCGCTGCGGGTGTTCCGCACGGGCACGTGGTGGAAGCTGTTGCTGCTGCCCGCCACGTGGCTGGCGTGCATCGTCGTGAACGTGATCGTGCTGAGCCTCATCGGGGAGGCGCAGACCAGCGCCAACCAGGCCGCGCTCGAGGAGATGACCACGCAGGCCCCGCCCGTGCTCATGATCCTCATGACCGTGGTGGCCGCCCCGCTCGTGGAGGAGTACCTGTTCCGCCACCTGCTGATCGGCAAGCTCTCCCGCTGGATCAACGTGTGGGTGTGCGCCGTGGTCTCCGTGCTCGCGTTCACACTCCTGCACTTCCTCGGCACCGGCGGCGACTTCCGGCTCGTGGAGACCGTCCCGTACCTGACCCTCGCGGTGGCGATCACGGTGTCCTACATCCTGATGGGCCGCTCGTTCGGGTACGCGGTGCTGCTGCACATGGTGAACAACGGCATCGCCATCGCGATGCTCTACCTCGTGGCCCCCCTGCTGCCGGACACGCTGCCCGAGCCCACGGCCCCGACCACGGCGCTGGCCCCGCTGCTGGCCCTGCTGGGCTGAGATGGCGGGACCCTCCGGCTCGACGGCGGCGCCCGCCCCGCAGGACGCGCGCGCCCTCACGCGGCGCATCCTCGCGCTCGCGGTCCCCGCGTTCGGCGCGCTCATCGCGGAGCCGCTGTTCCTGCTGGCCGACACCGCGATCATCGGGCACCTGGGCACGGCCCAGCTGGCCGGCGTCGGGATCGGCACCACCATCCTGCACACGCTCACCGGCCTCATGATCTTCCTGGCCTACGCCACCACCCCGGCGGTGGCCCGGCTGATCGGGGCGGGGGACCCGGCCGCCGCGATGGACCGCGGCCGCGACGGCATCTGGCTGGGCCTGCTGCTCGGCGCGGTGCTGGCCGTCCTCGGCTGGCTCGCGGCCCCCGCGCTGACGGCGGCCCTCGGCGCGACGGGCGAGGTGCAGGCCCATGCCGTCGCCTACCTGCGCTGGTCCATGCCGGGGCTGCCGGCCCTGCTGGCCGTGCTCGCCGCCACCGGGGTGCTCCGCGGCCTCCAGGACACCGTGACGCCGCTCGTGGTGGCGGGTGTGGGCTTCGGCGCGAACATCGGGCTGAACGTGGCCCTGGTGTACGGGCTGGGCTGGGGCGTGGCCGGCTCGGCCATCGGCACGTCCGTGGTGCAGTGGGCGATGCTCGTGACGTACCTGTTCGTGCTGGCCCCGCGCTTCCGCCGCTCGGGCACGGCGTGGGCGCCCCGTGCCTCGGGCATGCGCGCCACGGCCCAGGTGGGGTCGTGGCTGCTGCTGCGCACCGCGAGCCTGCGCGCGGCCATCCTCATCACCGTCATGGCCGCCGCCGGCGCGGGCGACCTCACCCTCGCCGCGCACCAGCTCGTCTTCACGCTGTTCTCCACGCTGGCGTTCGCCCTCGACGCCCTCGCGATCGCCGCGCAGGCCCTGATCGGCGCCGAGCTCGGGGCCGCCCGGCCGGACGCCGCCCGTCGCCTCACCCGGACGATGGTGCACTGGGGGCTGGGCTTCGGCGTCGTGACTGGGGCCGTCCTGGCCCTCGCGGCGCCGGTGCTGCCGGGGCTGTTCACCACGGACCCGACCGTGCAGGCCGCCGCCACCGTGGGCCTGTGGGTGCTGGCCGCCGGGCAGCCGGTGGCCGGGTACGTGTTCGTGCTGGACGGCGTGCTGATCGGCGCCGGCGACGCCCGCTACCTCGCCCTCGCCGGCCTCGTGAACCTCGTGGTCTACGCGCCGGCGCTCTGGGTGCTCGCGCAGCTCGCCACGGGCGGGTTCGGCTGGACCGCGGTCTGGCCCGGACCGAACGCCGCCGTGCCCGACGCCGGCGTGCAGCTGGGCCTGCTCTGGCTCGGCTTCGCGGGGGTCTACATGGGGATGCGGGCGCTCACCCTCGGCTGGCGGGCCCGGCGCGACGACTGGATGCGGCTCGGCGTCGTGTGAGCGCGTCCGGGCGGTGACGCGCGGGCCGGGCCGCGGCCGCACGGCTCCTAGACTGGGGCGGTGGCTACCGTGCAGACCCCCCTCGAGATCTCGTCCGTGGTGTTCAAGCCGATCCTGATCCGCGCCGTGGTGGCGCTGGCGTTCGGTCTGACCACCGTGTTCGTCGCCGAGCCGGGCCTGACGTGGATGAAGGTCATGTTCGCGCTGTATCTGGCGTTCTCCGGTTCGGCGATGTGGGAGTACCTGCGCCGCGACCCGGTGCCCGTGGCCATGCGCTCCCCGCTGTCGCTGGCGGCGGCCGCGTGGATGCTCGGCGTGATCGTGCTGCTGTTCCTGGGGTCCCCGGCCGCGGTGGGCGTGGCGGCCGGCGCCGCCCTCGTGCTCGGCGGGGTCGCCGAGCTCGTGGCGTGGGCCCGCCACCGCCGCGAGTTCATCCCCGCGCGGGACCAGCTGTGGACCGGGCTCGTGGGCCTGCTCTCCGGGGGCGGCGTGGTCGTGGCGGCCCTGCAGGGCTTCGGCCCGCACGCCCTGCTCGGCATCGCCGGCGGCGGGGCGATCCTGATCGGGGTGCTCCTGATGGTCTCCGGTCTCGGCTTCCACCACGAGGTGCGCCGGGATCGCGGCACGGCCAGGGGCCTCTGAACCGGGTCGACGTCGCCGTCCTGACCCGCGGGGCGGACGTTCGCCGGGGGAGGACCTCGGGGCCCCGCGGGGCCACCCGCCGGCCGGACGCGTAGACTGGCTCCGGTCCGCCGCGCCCCGAAGGCCTCAGCCCCGAGCGCCTGTGCGGGCCGTGCCGCCCCAGCCGCCCCCAGCCGTCAGGAGTCCCGCCGTGAGCGCACCGTCCCCCCGCCCGTCCGCCGATCGCGCCGGATCCGGCCGCCCGGCACGCGGCGGTCTGCGCACCACGGTCAAGGGCCCGCTGGTCTTCTCCGCCGTGCTCGGCGTGGTCGGTGGGGTGATCGCCGGCATCACGGCCTCCGGCGGCACGCAGAATCCGCTGCGCATCGACATCGCGCTGATCGCCTTCGGCGTCTTCTTCACGACCTCGCTCGTGGTGGTGGCCATGCTGCAGCTCGCCGCCCGTGAGAACCCGGACCACCTCTCCCAGGGCTCCGGCGTCAACCGCTCCTCCGAGGAGATGTTCCGCAAGACCGCCGCCGACCGCCGCGCCCAGGCCGCCGCCGAGCGCCGCGCGCAGGGCGGCACCGGAGGCGACGCCCCGCGCGCCTGAGGCCGGCGCCTCAGAACCCGAGGCTGCGCGCCTCCCGACGCAGCGCGTCCGCCGAGGCGTGCAACGCCCGCATCTCCGCCGCGTCCAGTTCCGGCTCGATCACGCGCGTGACGCCGTCGCGCCCCACCACGGACGGCATGGACAGCGCGACCCCCGAGAGCCCGTGGACGCCGTCGAGCACGGTGGAGACCGGCAGGATGGCGTGCTGGTCGCGCAGGATCGCCTCGAGCAGGCGGGTCGTGGCCACGCCGACCGCGTACGTGGTGGCGCCCTTGCCCTGGATCACCTCGTAGGCCGCGTTGACCACGGTGTCCGCGACTTCGTCCAGGTCGGCGCGGGTGAACAGCGGGTCGGCCGGCGTCGGCCACTCGAGGAGGGGCGTCGGGCCGATGCGCGCCGAGCTCCACGCGGGGAACTCCGTGTCCCCGTGCTCGCCGAGGATGGCCGCGTGCACCGACGACGCGTGGACCTGCGCCCGCGACGCCAGCAGCCACCGCAGGCGGGACGTGTCCAGGAGGGTGCCCGAGCCGATCACCCGGCCGGCAGGCAGACCGGTGAGGCGCTGGGCCACCAGCGTGAGGACGTCCACGGGATTGGTGACGAGCACGACCAGCGCGTCCGGCGCGTGCGCCTGCACCTGGGGCAGCAGACCGCGCAGGATCTCCACGTTGTGCGCGCCGAGGTCGAGGCGGGTCTGCCCCGGCCTCTGCTTGGCGCCGGCCGTGATCACCACGACCTCGCAGCCGGCCAGGACGTCCGGGTCCGCGCCGCCGGTCATCGCGGACGCAGAGGTGAACGGGGTGCCGTGGGCCAGGTCGAGGACCTCGGCGCGGACCTTGGGCTCGTCGATGTCGTAGAGGGCGACCTCGCGGGCGACGCCGCGGATCAGCGCCGCGTAGCAGATCGCCGTGCCGACGCCGCCGGCCCCCACGACGCCGACCTTGCGGTGGGCGGGTCCGAGGGACGAGGGGGCGGCGGGGGAGTGCTCGCTCATGCCTCGCAGGCTAGAGGTGTCCGGCCGGCTGACGGAACCACGAGGCCGCCCCGTCTCCCGATGTTCAGCGCCGGGTCACCTGGCGGGCAGGGCCGAGTCAGTCCTTCTTCTTGTCCGACTTCTTCTTGCCGGACTTCTTCTCCGCCTTCTTGCGGGCCTTCTTCTCCGCCTTCCTGCGGGCCTTCTTCTCCTTCTCGGTCTCCCGGCGGGGCTCGTCGCCCCCGGCGGCCTCGTCCGCGACGGCCTCCGGCGCCTCCACCTCATCCGGCCCGGCCGGATCCGTCGCGGGCGTGGCCTCCGCCGCTTCGGCCAGGCGTGCCCGGTAGGAGCGCACGTGGGTGCGGTTGGCGCAGTTGGCCTCGTCGCAGAACCGCTTGGACCGGTTCCGGCTGGCGTCCACGAGCGCGTTCTCGCAGTCCTCGCCCTCGCACACGCGCAGGCGGGTCAGCTCGCCGTCCATCGCGGTCTCCGCCAGCGCGAGGGCGGCCATCGCGGCCAGCCGCTCCACCGCGTCGGCGGGGACCTGCGCCGGGGCCAGCCCGACGACGTCGCCCCCGGCCGTCAGCCGCAGCGGGCCGGCCGCGGCGAGGAGGGCGTTCACGCGCTCCACGGCGGCCGCCTCGTCCCCGGCGGCGAGGGCCCAGACCTCGGCCAGACGGCCGCGGAGCTCGCGGCCACGCACGGCCGCGGCGGCGGCCAGGCGGAGGCGGACCTCGTCCTCCTGGAGCTCAGGGACGAGGGAGGGCAGCTGCGTGGCGGCGGTGAACCGTTCGTCGGCCGGCTGACCGCCCCGCAGGCCGGGGGCGGTGTTCAGGAACGCGGCCAGGGAGGCGAGGCGGGAGAGCGTCGGCGCGGAGAGCATGGGGAAAGCGTACGGCGGGTCCGCCCTCCCGTCACCGGCTTCACGCCGCGTATCGGGTGGCCTCCGGCGCCGTCCCGTCCAGTACCCTGACCCCCACGGACCCCGTCTGCGCGGCGGGGTGCACCCACGGGGCCGGAGGGGCCCCCGAACCAGCACAGGAGACCTCCATGTCCCAGACCTCCCAGGCGACCGGTCGCCTCTCCGCCGGGCACGTCATCGTCAAGACCCTCGAGTCCCACGGCGTGAAGCGCGTCTACTCCGTGCCGGGCGAGTCCTACCTGGACGTCCTGGACGGCCTGCACGACTCGGGCATCGAGAACGTGGTCTGCCGCCACGAGGGCGGCGCCACGTACATGGCCGAGGCCGACGGCAAGATGAACGAGGTCCCCGGCGTCGCCATGGTGACGCGCGGCCCGGGCGCCGCGAACGCCCACGTCGGCCTGCACACCGCGTGGCAGGACTCGACGGCACTCGTGCTGTTCGTCGGCCTGATCCCGTTCGAGCACCGCGACCGCGAGGCCTTCCAGGAGTTCGACCCGCACGCCTGGTTCGGCACCGGTGCGAAGCGCGTGATGGTCCTGGACCACCCGGAGCGCGCCTCCGAGATCGTGGCCGAGGCCATGTTCGCCGCGAGCTCGGGCCGGCCTGGGCCCGTCGTCGTCGGCCTGCCGGAGGATGTGATCCGCCAGGAGATCGACGCGCACCTGCACCCGCAGATCCCCGTGGCCCCGGGCGGCATGACCGTGGAGGACTGGAAGTCCCTGCACGCCGCCCTCAAGGAGTCCAACAAGCCGCTGTTCATCACCGGTGGCAACGACTGGACGGACGAGGGCGCGCAGACCCTGACGACGTGGCTCGAGGAGCACAAGATCCCCGCCGCCGCCGAGTGGCGCTGCGAGGGCACCGTGCCGTTCTCCTCGCCGTCCTACGTGGGCCCGATCGGCTACGGCCGCCCGAAGCCGACCTACGACATGCTCGAGGAGACCGACCTCATCGTGTTCGTCGGCACCGTGCCCGGCGACGTCGTGACCAACGGCTTCACCATCCGCCAGAACTGGGACAAGAAGAACTTCCTGGTCACCATCGACCCGTCCCTGCGCGGCCGCTCCGGCCCCGTGTCCCACCAGATCGTGGCCAAGCCGGACGTGTTCATCCGCGACCTCGTCCGCATGGAGCTCGAGGTCAAGCCGGAGTGGGAGGAGTGGACCTCCCGCATGCGCGGCGAGCAGGAGAAGTTCGCCACCCTGCCCCCGGCCGAGCCGTCCGAGGGCCAGGCGAAGATGGCCACCCTCATGGCCAACCTGGTGCCGAAGCTGCCGAAGGACTCGATGATCTCCCTCGGCGCGGGCGAGCACACCAACTGGGCGCACCGGTACTTCCCGACCGAGGGCTACCGCGCCATGATCTCGGCCCGCAACGGCTCCATGGGCTACTCGGTGCCGGGTGCCGTGGCCGCGTCCCTGAACTTCCCGGACCGCACCGTGGTGACCATCGCCGGCGACGGCGAGTTCCTCATGAACGGCCAGGAGCTGGCGACCGCCGCGCAGTACGGCGCGAAGCCCCTCGTGATCGTCATGGACAACCAGGAGTACGGCACCATCCGCACCCATCAGGAGCGCGAGTACCCCGAGCGCGTCTCCGGCACCCAGCTGAAGAACCCCGACTTCGCCGCCATGGCCCAGGCGTTCGGCGGCTTCGGGGTGCGCGTGGAGCAGGACGCGGACGTGCCGGCGGCCGTGGACGCGGTGCTCAAGGCGGTCCAGGAGGAGGGCCGGTTCGCGCTCATCCACCTGATCGTGGAGCAGCGCGTCAAGGCCTACTGAGGCCGGCGGCGCGGCGCGGTCGTCGCCGTTCCTCCGGTCAGGCCGCCGTCGTGGGGACGTCGAAGCGCAGCTTCGGGACGGGGAAGGGTGCACCGTCGAGGTCCGCCTCGACCCGGTCCCGCAGCACGCCCCCGCACGCGCGGATGTGGCCACGGAGGCGGTGTTCGTCTCGTCGCACGTGAGCAGGGCGGTGGACACCCCGCGTGCGGCCAGCAGCATCAGGGTGCCGCGCAGCAGGCGCGCGGCGTGGCCCCGCCGCCGGAACGCGGGCCGCACCGCGTAGCCCACGTGCCCGTTGACGTGGCGCAGCGCGTCGTTCAGCTCCCACCGCACGGACACCCGGCCCACCAGATGGCCCGCCTCGTCCACGCCCACGTAGAAGGAGGCGGGCACCCGGCCGGGTTCGACGTCGCCGCGCGCCTCGGCGGCGAACGCGCGGCGGATCGCGGGGAAGGAACGGGTGCCGGCCATCAGGAAGTCGAACCCCTCCCGGTGCAGCTCGGCGTCCGCCTCGCGCGCCGCGATCTCGTCTGCGGCGCGCAGCGGGCGCAGCAGGAGGCCGTCCACGGTGACGGTGGGGCTGGGGTCGGGGAGCATGTGCCTGTCTCTTAAACACCTCTGACGCTGCCGACGATCGCATAAGTG
>NZ_VIGS01000122.1:0-252 GCF_006704135.1 Micrococcus sp. R8502A1 | reverse complement strand
CTGCAGGCTCACCACCGTGACCAACACCGGAGACGAGGTGGACCCCGACACCGAACTCACCCTCGGCCTCAGCGCCTGACCCCCATGAAGGATCAGACCGCTACACCATCACGAGGGGCTTGACCATCTGAGCTTGGGGATGGCCACGTCCAGGGTGCCGACCCGGGTGTCCAGGTCCCGGTGGCGGTACCCGTTCCGCTGAGCAGTGCGCGAGGAGCTGGGCTTGCCCCATTCGGCACCGACCACCGCGTC
>NZ_VIGS01000121.1:0-253 GCF_006704135.1 Micrococcus sp. R8502A1 | reverse complement strand
CAGCTTGTCCATCCGTCGGGTCGAGACCCCGGCGAGGTAGCAGTCAGCGACCACGGTGATCAGCGCCGACTCCGCTCTCTTCCTGCGTTCAAGTAGCCAGTCCGGGAAGTACGTGCCCGATCTGAGCAGTTGAGTCCCGCATAGTGGTGTAGCGCCCGGTGGTCGGGCGTGTCGTCTCAGACGTGGACGCGGCCACCGTGTGATCCGTCGAGTCAACCTTCCACAGAATCCTCGAATGGAGTCATCACGATGA
>NZ_VIGS01000120.1:0-323 GCF_006704135.1 Micrococcus sp. R8502A1 | reverse complement strand
TGTTGTGGGTCATGAGGTTCTTGGCACGAGGCCCGGGCTGAGATGAGACGAGTGGGCCTCTCCCGCAGGATGGAAGTTCCTACACCACCGACCTGCCCGAGAAGACCCACTCATGACTCACGCTAACGCACCCCTGACCCCCACTGGCCGACTCAGGATGGTCCACCGCCACCTGCACGACGGGATCCCGCAGGCACACGTGGCCGCCGAGTTCCGGGTGAGCCGGCCCACGGTGGCCACCTGGGTGGCCCGCTACCGCGCCGAGGGCGAGGCCGGGCTGCTCGACCGGCCCAGCCGTCCGCGCCGTTCACCTGCCCAGCTCG
>NZ_VIGS01000119.1:0-332 GCF_006704135.1 Micrococcus sp. R8502A1 | reverse complement strand
CCCCGCAGGAGGTATGAGGCCGATGGTAGTTGTAGTGGTTCACCCACACGGCCAGCGCCTCACGCCGAGCTGTCTCTGAGGTATACGGGCGGGCGTAGAGGACCTCATCGACCATCAGCCGGTTGTAGCGTTCGACCTTCCCGTTATGGCGCGGGGTGTAGGGGCGGATCCGGTGGTGCCGGCCCCCGAGCGAGACCACCTTGGCGGTGAAGTCCGCAGCCCGGTAGTTGTTTCCGTTGTCCGTGATCACCCGGTCCACGGTGATGCCGTGGGCGGCGAAGAACGCCCTCGCCCGGCAGTAGAAGCTCACGGTCGTGGCCGCCCGCTCGTCC
>NZ_VIGS01000118.1:0-346 GCF_006704135.1 Micrococcus sp. R8502A1 | reverse complement strand
CCCTGAGGCTTTCAGCTGCTCGACCAGGTCCTGGCCCGAGGGCTCGCCTGGGTTCTTCTCGTCGGTCATGGTCATGATTCTTACCGTTCCTCTCGGTACGGCTTACACAGACCATCTGACACGCCCGGACGGCCGGCTCTACGTCGACGCGCACCGTGGACATCGACCGCCTCCTTCCTGCGCCGGGGCGGCTTTGTGTCGCCCTGAGTTCAGCCTAGTTGTTGTGGGTCATGAGGTTCTTGGCACGAGGCCCGGGCTGAGATGAGACGAGTGGGCCTCTCCCGCAGGATGGAAGTTCCTACACCACCGACCTGCCCGAGAAGACCCACTCATGACTCACGCTAAC
>NZ_VIGS01000058.1:0-12498 GCF_006704135.1 Micrococcus sp. R8502A1 | reverse complement strand
CCTCCACCGCGGCGAGCGCCTCGGGGGCCGCGAAGCCCGGCGTCGCCCCGGCCCCCGACGCCCCGCCGACCACCCGGGCGACGCCGAGGTCGGCGAGGGCCGGGCTGCCGTCGACGCCGAACAGGACGTTCGCCGGGGACACGTCGCCGTGCACCACCCCCTCGCGGTG
The DNA here is from genome assembly GCF_006704135.1 of Micrococcus sp. R8502A1. NCBI lineage: Bacteria > Bacillati > Actinomycetota > Actinomycetes > Micrococcales > Micrococcaceae > Micrococcus > Micrococcus sp. R8502A1. Next base: position 12,329 of record NZ_VIGS01000058.1, on the reverse strand, counting down.
CAGGCACGCGAGAGCCTGGGCGATCGGGACGAGCACGGTGACGGCCTGCCCCGGGCTCAGGGGTCCGACCCGCTGCACCATGTCCTGCAGCGTGCCGGCCGCGCGGTGCTCGGTGAGGACCCCGAGGCCCCGGTCCGTCTCCACCACGCCGAGCACGCGCAGCAGATGGGGATGCGCGACCCGTCCGGCCTGCGCCTCCGCCGCCAGCGCATCCGGCGCCGCGCCGGCACGGGGCACCTTCAGGGCGGCCCGGACGCCCCGACCGTCCTCGACGAGCCAGACCTCCGCCTGGGCGCCCGCGCCGAGCAGCCGGACGGGTTCCCAGCCCGGGGCGCGCGGCGCAGCCGTGCCCGGCTCCGACGACCTCTCCGGTTCGGTCTCCGGCCCGCCGCCGACGCGTCCGGCCGCGCCGCCGTCCGCCTCGTCCCAGTCCCGCATCGGTCTCCCCTCTCCGCCGCGCCGTCCGTTCCAGCCCAGGGTGCCGCATGTCCCCGAGCGTCACGGCGGTTGTCCACAGGTCCGGGCCCGAGGACTACAGTGGACGTCATGCCCGAGACACCCCTGCCGCCCCTGCGCGTGCTCGGCCTGGCGCCCGACCTGGTGGACTACCACGCCGCCTGGGACGCCCAGCGCGCCCTGCACGCGGACGTCGTCGCCGGCCGCTCCGACGGCGAATTCCTCCTCCTGGAGCACGAAGCCGTCTACACGGCCGGTCGCCGCACCGAGGACGCCGAGCGCCCCACGGACGGCGCCCCCGTCGTGGACGTGGACCGCGGCGGCAAGATCACATGGCACGGGCCGGGCCAGCTGGTCGGCTACCCCGTGGTCCGGCTGCGCGACCGTGCCCACGTCAAGGACTACGTCTGGTTCCTCGAGGAGCTGCTGATCCGCACCGCCGCCGAGTTCGGCGTCACGGCCGTCCGCGTGGACGGGCGGGCAGGCATCTGGGTCCTCGCGGACCGGGACGACGACGGCACGGCCCGCCCGGACCGCAAAGTCGGCGCCATCGGCCTGTCCATCCACGACGGCGTCTCCATGCACGGCTTCGCGCTGAACTGCTCCAACTCCCTGGCCCCCTACGAGGGGATCATCGCGTGCGGCATCACGGACGCCGCCACCACCACCCTGTCGGTCGAGACGGGCCGGACCATCACGCCGGCCGACGTCGTCCCGGTGCTCACCCGTCATCTGGACGAGCTCGGGCCGGCCTTCATCGCCGTCACCCCCACGGAAGGAATCCCCGCATGAGCCTCGCCCCCGAAGGACGCCGCCTGCTGCGCGTGGAGGCGCGCAACGCCGAGGTGCCCGTCGAGCGCAAGCCCGAGTGGATCAAGGCCAAGGTCCACATGGGCCCCGAGTACATCGGCCTGAAGAACAAGGTCAAGTCCGCCGGCCTGCACACCGTGTGCGAGGAGGCCGGCTGCCCCAACATCTTCGAGTGCTGGGAGGACCGCGAGGCCACGTTCCTCATCGGCGGCGACATCTGCACCCGCCGGTGTGACTTCTGCGACATCACCTCCGGCAAGCCGCGTCCCCTGGACATGGAGGAGCCGCAGAAGGTCGCCGAGAACATCCGCGAGATGGACCTGCGGTACGCCACCGTCACGGGCGTGGCCCGTGACGACCAGAAGGACGGCGCGGCGTGGCTCTACGCGGAGACCATCCGCCGCATCCACGCGCTCAACCCGGGGACCGGCGTCGAGATCCTGCCGCCGGACTTCGGCGCGGTGCCGGAGCTCGTCCAGCAGGTGTTCGACGCGCGGCCCGAGGTGTTCGCGCACAACCTGGAGACGGTGCCGCGCATCTTCAAGCGCATCCGCCCGGCCTTCACGTACGAGAAGTCCCTCAGGGTGCTCACGATGGCCAAGGCCGACGGGCTCGTCACCAAGTCCAACCTCATCCTGGGCATGGGCGAGGAGGACCACGAGATCGACCAGGCCCTGGTGGACCTGCACGAGGCCGGCTGCGACATCATCACCATCACGCAGTACGTGCGGCCCTCGAAGCTGCACCACCCCATCGACCGCTGGGTGAAGCCGCAGGAGTTCGTCCAGTGGTCCCAGCGCGCCGAGGAGATCGGTTTCCAGGGCGTCATGGCGGGCCCGCTGGTGCGCTCGTCGTACCGCGCGGGCAAGCTCTACGCGCAGGCCATGCAGCGCCTCGGCCGGACCCTGCCGGAGAACCTGGCGCACCTGGCCGGGGAGAAGACCGCCCGCCAGGAGGCCTCCGCCGTCGTCGCCCAGATGTCCTGAGCCGCCCGACTAGACTGGACCCCGCCATGACGAAGAACAGCCAGCCCCCCGCGTCCTCCTCCGGCTCCACCTCCGCCACGCTCAAGGAGGTCAAGGCCATGCAGCGCGAGCGTCGCCTCCGCGAGAAGGAGCAGGCGAAGGCCCAGCGCCGGGACAAGCGCGCCACGAAGGGCCCGGGCGTGATCTCCCAGCTCAAGCAGGCCTACGCCATGACCAAGGCGCACGACCCCAAGGTCGGACTGTGGATGCTGCTGGCCTTCCTGGGCGCCCTGGTCGTCGGCCTCGTCATCGGCCTCCTGCTGGACAACTGGATCACGTGGCTGCTCATCGCGATCCCGTTCGGTGTGCTCGCCGCCGTCGTCATCCTGAACCGGAAGGCGCGCCGCGCCGGGTTCGCCCAGCTCGAGGGCCGCCCCGGCGCCGCCGGCGCCGCGCTCTCCACGCTGGGCCGCGGCTGGATCGTGTCCGAGCAGCCGGCCGCCGTGAACCCGAAGACCCAGGACCTCGTCTACCGCGCCGTGGGCCGGCCGGGCGTCGTGCTGGTGACGGAGGGCCCCTCCCCCCGCGTCGCCGCGCTGGTGGTCAAGGAGGAGAAGGCCATGCGCCGCTTCCTGCCCGGCGTGCCCGTCACCGTGGTGGAGTCCGGCAACGGCCAGGGCCAGGTCCCGCTGCACGAGCTGCCCGGCACGCTCAAGGGCATGAAGAAGGCCCTCACGGCGCAGGAGGTCCAGGCCGTGGACAAGCGTCTGACCGCGCTCAACACCAACCGGCTGCCCATCCCCAAGGGCGTCGACCCGAACAAGGTGCGCCCGAGCCGGCGCGCCATGCGCGGCCGCTGAGCGCCGACGCACCCGCGCGAAAGGGGGGCGCCCCGCCGAGGATTCGGCGGGGCGCCCCCCTTTCGTCGTGTCCGGCCTCGCGTCGAGTCGGATCCGGCGTCGTCCGGCGCGGGCCGGTGCGCTCACATGCGGATCTCGACGGTGCCGGCGACCTTGTCGTGCATGCCGCGGCCGTCCGGGCCGACGACGACGGCCGGCAGCACGAGGCACAGCAGCGCCGTGCGCACCACCACGCGGTGCACGGGGGCGGTCCGGCCGCCGAGGCGCACCACCTGGGTGCGGCACACGGCCTTGCCCACGGTGGTGGCCAGCAGGGTGATGCCCAGGATGTGCATGGTGGCGAAGACCATCAGGGTGGCGATCGCGTCGGAGTCGAAGAGCAGCCAGGACACGCCCAGGGCCAGGAACCAGTCGATCACGAGGGCGACGGCGCGGCGGGCCGCAGTGGCCATCGAGGTCGGGCCGTGCTCGGGCAGGCCCAGCAGGTCCCCCGGCCAGCGGCCGCCGGCCAGGCCGCCGCCCGGACCGTCCACCCAGCCGGCGAGGTCGCGCCGGGTGATCAGCGGCTCGTCGCGGCGGGTCGGTTCGGGCTCTTGCGCGGGGTCGGGTGCTCTGCGTGCCACCGGCCCAGCCTACCGGCGCGGAACCGCGAGGCTCGCCGTGGGGCGTCACCGACGCCCACGGAGGCCGCCGGGCAAGTAGGGTGATGACACCCGCCACGCCAGCGCCGCCGTGCCGGACATGCCACCATCGTCACGACCACAGGAGCGCACCATGTTCACCTCCCCCGCGGACGTCCTCGCGTACATCAAGGATGAGGGGATCGAGTTCGTCGACGTCCGCTTCACCGACCTCCCCGGCATGCAGCACCACTTCAACGTGCCCGCCTCGAGCGTCGACGAGGACTTCTTCGTCACGGGCCAGCTCTTCGACGGCTCCTCGATCCGGGGCTTCGCCGGCATCGCCGAGTCCGACATGCAGCTCATCCCGGACGTCGCGACGGCCTTCGTGGACCCCTTCCGGGTCCGCAAGACCCTCACGATGAACTTCTCCATCGTGAACCCCCGCACCGGCGAGCCCTACCTGCGCGACCCGCGCGGCGTGGCCCAGCGCGCGGAGGCCTACCTGAGCTCCTCCGGCATCGCCGACACGGCGTTCTTCGCCCCCGAGGCCGAGTTCTTCATCTTCGAGGACGTCCGCTACGAGTCCTCCCCCCGCGGCTCGTTCTACGCCGTGGACTCGGACGAGGCCTGGTGGAACGCCTCCCGCGAGGACGAGGGCGGCAACCTGAGCCACAAGACCGGCCTCAAGGGCGGCTACTTCCCCGTCTCCCCCACGGACAAGCAGGCCGACCTGCGCGACGAGATCTGCTCGGTCCTGGCCGAGGTCGGCCTCGAGGTAGAGCGCTCCCACCACGAGGTGGGCGCCGCGGGCCAGGCGGAGATCAACTACCGCTTCAACACGCTGACCCACTCGGCGGACGACCTGCAGAAGTTCAAGTACGTCGTCAAGAACGTCGCCAACATGTTCGGCAAGTCCGCGACCTTCATGCCCAAGCCCGTCTTCGGCGACAACGGCTCCGGCATGCACTGCCACCAGTCCCTTTGGAACGGCGGCGAGCCGCTGTTCTTCGACGAGAAGGGCTACGCGAACCTCTCGGACACCGCCCGCTGGTACATCGGCGGCCTGCTGAAGCACGCCTCCGCGGTCCTGGCCTTCACCAACCCCACGGTGAACTCCTACCGCCGCCTGGTGCCGGGCTTCGAGGCCCCCGTGAACATGGTTTACTCGCAGGGCAACCGCTCGGCGGGCATCCGCATCCCGATCACCGGCTCCAACCCGAAGGCCAAGCGCATCGAGTTCCGCGCCCCGGACGCCTCGGGCAACCCGTACCTCGCGTTCGCCGCGCAGCTGATGGCCGGCCTGGACGGCATCCGCAACCGCATCGAGCCGGCCGAGCCGATCGACAAGGACCTCTACGAGCTGCCGGCCGAGGAGGCCGCCGACATCCAGAAGGCACCCGCCACCCTGGACGAGGCCCTGAACGCCCTCGAGGAGGACCACGAGTTCCTCCTGGCCGGCGACGTGTTCACCGAGGAGCTGATCGAGACCTGGATCGCGTACAAGCGCGAGATGGAGATTGCCCCGCTGGCCCTGCGCCCGAACCCCTACGAGTTCGAGCTGTACTACTCGGTCTGATCCGCCCGCCGCGGCCCCGACGACGGCCGTTCGTCTCCCACGCCGGAGGCGGGCGGCCGTCGTCGTGCCCGGCCGCGGAATAGTCCGGGGCCGGTGGGCGCTGGATCTGTGGAGACCTCCGCCCGGCCGGGCGGCCCGCAGACCAGGAGCACCATGACCGAGCACACCGCCCCCACCCCCCTGCCGCTGTCCCTGCTGGACCTCGCCCTCGTCCGCGACGGCGCCCCGATGGGCGAAGCCTTCGCCGAATCCGTGGAGCAGGCCCGCGTCGCCGAGGCCGCCGGCTTCCGGCGCGTCTGGTACGCGGAGCACCACAACATGCCCTCCATCGCCTCCTCCGCCACGGCCGTACTCATCGCGCACGTGGCCGCGCACACCGACTCGATCCGCCTCGGCTCCGGCGGCGTCATGCTGCCCAACCACTCGCCGCTGGTGATCGCCGAGCAGTTCGGCACCCTGGCCGAGCTGCACCCCGGCCGCATCGACCTGGGCCTGGGTCGCGCCCCCGGCACCGACCAGCGGACGCTGCAGGCGCTGCGCCGGGATCCGTCGGCGGCCGAGCGCTTCCCGCAGGACGTGCTCGAGCTGCAGGGCTACCTCACCGGCCAGAGCCTGATCCCCGGCATCGACGCCTACCCCGGCAAGGGCACCAACGTCCCGCTGTACATCCTCGGCTCCTCGGCGTTCGGCGCCCAGCTGGCCGCGCAGCTCGGCCTGGGCTACGCGTTCGCGAGCCACTTCGCACCGCAGATGCTCGAGCATGCGGCGCGCCTGTACCGGGAGCACTTCGAGCCCTCCGAGGCCCTCGCGGAGCCGCACTTCATCGCGGCGGCCAACGTGATCGCCGCGGACACCGAGGAGGTGGCCGAGCGGGAGTGGCAGGCCGCGCAGCGGGCGCGCATCCGGATGATGCTCGGCCGGGGCCGCACCCTCACCGACGACGAGGTCGAGATGCTGCTGCACTCCCCCGCCGGTCAGCAGGTGCTCGGGATGCTCGAGTGCACGGCCGTGGGCACCGGCCCGACGACGGCGGCGTGGCTGCACGACTTCGCGGCGCGGGTCCAGGCGGACGAGCTGATCATCACGACGGCGGCCCAGGACGCCGGCGTGCGGCGACGCACCCTGGAGCTGCTCGGGGAGCACGTCGTGCGCGCCTGAGCCGGCGCTCGCGACACCGGAGCACGGCCGGCCCGCCACCCCGTCGAGGTGGCGGGCCGGCGTCGTTCAGAGCCCGTAGAACCGGGTCTCGAACACCTGACGGGCCAGGCGGGTCACCCGCAGGTAGCGCTCCTCGAGCTCCCCGCCGGTCGTGCCCACCCCGCTGAGGCGGGCCACGGCCTCGAGGTCGCGCATGTTCGTGGGCAGCACGTCCGAGACCTTGCCCGTCCACAGCAGCAGGGCGGCGCGGATCCGGGTGGCCAACAGCCACGCCTCCTCCAGCACGGCGACCTCGGACTCGGGCAGCAGGTCGTGCCGGGCGATCGCCCGCAGCGCCGGCAGCGTGCCGGTCACGCGCAGGTCCTCGATCTGACCGGCGTGCTTGAGCTGCATTGACTGCACGAGCCACTCGACGTCCGAGAGCCCCCCGCGCCCGAGCTTGACATGGCGCGCCGGATCCGCCCCGCGGGGCAGCCGCTCGGCCTCCACGCGGGCCTTGATCCGGCGGATCTCCCGGGCATCGGCGGCCGAGAGGTCCTGCGCGTAGCGGACGCCGTCGGCCCAGCGGCGGAAGTCGGTGGCCAGGTCGTCGTCGCCGGCCAGGGGGCGGGCGCGCAGCAGCGCCTGCCGCTCCCACACCTCGGCCCAGCGACCGTAGTACTCCCGGTACGAGTCCAGGGTGCGCACCAGGGGCCCCTGGCGTCCCTCGGGGCGCAGGTCGGCGTCCACCTCGAGCCGCCGCTCCCCGGGCAGCGGCGGCGCGACGGGCTTCTGCAGGAGGGCCATGAGCGTGCGGACGACCTCCTCGGCCTGCTCGCGCGCCCGCCCCTCGTCGACGCCGGGGCGTGGCCGGTGCACGAACAGGGCGTCGAGGTCCGAGCCGTAGGTGATCTCCCGGCCGCCCTGGCGGCCCATGGCCACCACGAGCACGTCGGTGAGCGGGTCGGCGTCCCCGACGACGGCGCGCGAGGCCACGCGCAGGGCGCCGACGACGGTGATCTGGTCGATGTCCGACAGGGCCCCGGTGACGGCCTCGAGGTCCAGCAGCCCCGAGATGTCCGCCAGGGCCACGCGCAGGGTCTCGCTGCGCCGCACCTGCCGCACATGGCGCACGGCCGCGGGGGCCTCCTCCGCGGCCACGCGGCGGTCGAGCCGCGCGTCGACCTGGCGCCACAGCTGGATCGCGCCCCGGGGGTCGAGCTCCCGGTCGTCGCCCACCCAGGCCACGGCCTCGGGCGAGTGCTCGAGCAGGTCCCCCACGAACCGGGAGCCGGACAGGACCAGGCACAGCCGTCGGGCGGCGTCCGAGGAGTCGCGGAGCATCCGCAGATACCAGGCCGTGCCGCCCAGCGACTCGGAGAGCCGGCGGAAGGCGAGCAGGCCGCCGTCGGGGTCGGCGCCCCGCGCGAACCAGCCGAGCATGGCCGGCAGCAGTTGCCGCTGGACCGCGGCCCGGCGCGAGACGCCCTGCGTGAGGGCCTCGATGTGCCGCAGGGCGCCCTGCGGGTCGCGGTAGCCCAGCGCCGCCAGGCGGTCGCGGACGGCCTCCGCGGACAGCCGCACGTCCTCGGCGGACAGGGCGGCCGTCGTCGACAGCAGCGGCCGGTAGAACACGGTCTCGTGGAGACCGCGCACGGCGCGGCGCACGCGCGTGAACTCGGCCTGGAGGTCCTCGCCGGTGGCGGGGCCCCGGTCCGCGGCGCCGCGCATCGACCGGGCGACGATGCGGCGGGCCTCCTCCTTGACCGGCATCAGGTGGGTGCGCCGCAGGTGCACGAGCTGGATGCGGTGCTCGAGGGTGCGCAGCCACCGGTAGTGCTCGTCGAACGCCCGCGCGTCTCGCGTGGTGACGTAGGAGGCGGCGTGCAGCGCCCGCACCGCGTCGAGCGTGCCGCGCACCCGCAGCGACTCGTCCGCACGGCCGTGCACGAGCTGGAGCAGCTGGGCCGTGAACTCGACGTCGCGCAGACCGCCGGGCCCGAGCTTGATCTCCCGCTCGCGCTCCGCGGGGGCGAGGGTGTCCAGGACCCGGGCGCGCATGGCCCGGACGGACTCGACGAACCCGTCGCGCGAGGAGGACTCCCACACCCGGGGCCAGATCTCCGCGATGTAGCGCTCGCCGAGCTGTGGCGAGCCCGCGATGGGACGGGCCTTGAGCAGGGCCTGGAACTCCCAGCCGTGGGCCCAGCGGCGGTAGTACTCGGCGTGGGACTCCACGGTGCGGCTCAGGGCGCCGTCCTTGCCCTCGGGACGCAGGTTGGCGTCCACTTCCCACAGCCCCGGCTCGGGGGCCGCACCCTGGATCACGCGGCCGATGCCCGCGGCCAGCTCGGCCGCGAGCGCGGCGGCGCGCGGCCCGTCCGGGACCTGGGCGTCGGGGTCCGCGCCGTCCACGGCCTCGCGGACGGCGTGGGCGAACACGACGTCCACGTCCGAGACGTAGTTGAGCTCGCCGGCGCCGCACTTGCCCATGCCGATCACGGCGAGGTCCAGGCGGTCCACCACGGGGCCCTCCCGCTCGGTGAGGACGGCCCGTGAGACGGCGAGCGCCGCGTCCACGGCGGCGCCGGCCAGGTCCGCGAGCCAGCGGCCCACCGAGGGCATGGCCGCCGTGGGCTCGGCGGAGTCGAGGTCACGCAGGGCGATCGCGGCCAGCTGGCGGCGGTAGGCGCGGCGCAGGGCGACGGCGGCGTCCTTGCCGGTGACGGCCGCGAGGGGGCGGTCGGCGTCCGGGTCGGCGCCCACCGAGTCCAGGAGCAGGCGGCGCAGGGCGGCGGACGCATCACCCCAGGGCTCGCCGGCGGTCGGGTCGGGCTGGGCGAGGGCGGGCGCGGTGGCGGCGGCCGCGTCCGGGTCGAGGACGAGGTCCAGGTGCTCGGGACGGCGGATGAGGAACTCGCCGAGGGCCTCGGAGGCGCCGAGCAGCCGCAGCAGGCGGGCCGTCGTCCCGGGGTCCCGGAGGGCGTGGTGGACGCGGGGCTCGCGCTCGGCCAGGCGCACCCACAGCAGCAGGGCCCGGTCGGGATCGGCGGCGTGGCCGAGGAGCTCGACGAGGGGACGCACGTCCACGCCCTCGAACTCGGGCGAGGTGAGCAGCGTCTGCACGCGGCCGGCGTCGGCGACGCCGGCGTGCGCGAGGGTGCGGCGGTCCGGGGCGTCGGCGGTCGCCGCGTCGGGCAGGGCGGACACGGCCGGCGCCTCAGAGGCCGGAGAGGTAGCGCCGCAGCTCGTACGGCGTGACCTCCACCCGGTAGTCGTCCCATTCCTGGCGCTTGTTGCGCAGCAGGGCGTCGAAGACGTGCTCGCCCAGCACGGATGCCACGAACTCGGACTCCTCGGCGGCGCGCAGGGCGTCGTGCAGGGTGCCGGGCAGGGGGACGTGGCCGAGCACGCGCCGCTCGTGGGTGGTCAGCGCGCTGACGTCCTCGGCGGCGGACTCGGGCAGCTCGTAGCCCTCCTCGATGCCCTTGAGCCCGGCCGCGATCAGCAGGGCGTAGGCCAGGTACGGGTTGGCCGAGGCGTCGATGCCGCGGTACTCAATGCGGGCCGAGCCGGCCTTGTCCGGCTTGTACAGGGGCACGCGCACGAGCGCGGAACGGTTGTTGTGGCCCCAGGAGACGTACGAGGGCGCCTCGCCGCCGCCCCACAGGCGCTTGTAGGAGTTCACGAACTGGTGGGTCACCGCGGTGATCTCCACGGAGTGGCGCAGCAGGCCCGCGATGAACCGGCGGCCCGTGACGGAGAGCCGGAACTCGTCCGCCGGGTCGTAGAACGCGTTCGCGTCACCCTCGAAGAGGGAGAAGTGGGTGTGCATGCCCGAGCCGGGGTGCTCGGAGAACGGCTTGGGCATGAACGTGGCGTACGTGCCCTGGGCGGCGGCGACCTCCTTGACGACGGTCCGGAACGTCATCACGTTGTCCGCCGTCGTGAGCGCGTCCGCCGCGCGCAGGTCGATCTCGTTCTGGCCGGGGCCGTTCTCGTGGTGGCTGAACTCGACGGAGATGCCCATCCCCTCGAGGAGGCTGACGGCGTCGCGGCGGAAGTCGGCCGCGTCGGAGCCGGGCACGTTGTCGAAGTAGCCCGCGCGGTCCACGGGCACCGGCTCCCCGTCCGGGCCGGGCTGGTCCGACTGGAGGAGGTAGAACTCGATCTCCGGGTGGGTGAAGCACGTGAAGCCCCGGTCTGCGGCCCGGTCCAGCACGCGGCGCAGCACGTGCCGCGGGTCGGCGGGGGCGGGTCGGCCGTCCGGGGTGAGCACGTCGCAGAACATCCGGGAGCTCTGTCCCTGGTCGCCGCGCCACGGCAGGATCTGGAAGGTCGAGGGGTCGGGCTGCAGCAGCATGTCCGACTCCGAGATGCGGGTGTATCCGTCGATCGAGGAGCCGTCGAAGCCCAGGCCCTCCGTGAAGGCGTTCTCCACCTCGGCCGGAGACAGGGCCACCGACTTCAGCGTACCGATCACGTCCGTGAACCAGAGCCTGACGAACCTGACGTCCCGGTCCTCGATGGTGCGGAGCACGTAGTCCTGCTGTCGATCCATGCCGCCACTCTAGACGCGCCGCGTAGACTCCGGCCCATGTCTGCTCCCCAGTCCCCCCGGCAGCCTGACGACACCGCCCCCTACGGGCCGCCCGCCCCGTCCCGGTACCGGACGGTCCACCTGCAGCGGGCCAAGGACGAGGGCCGGCGCTTCGCGATGCTCACCACCTACGACGCGATGACGGCGGCCCTGTTCGACGAGGCCGGCGTCGAGGTGCTGCTCGTGGGCGACTCGGTGGGCAACACCGTGCTGGGCCATCCCACCACCCTGCCGGTCACCCTGGACCAGATGATCCTGTTCACCCAGGCCGTGGTGCGCGGTGCCGAGCGTGCCCTCGTGGTCGCGGACCTGCCCTTCGGCTCGTACGAGGCCTCCCCGCGGCAGGCCGTCGAGTCGGCCGTGCGCCTCGTGAAGGAGTCCGGCGCGCACGCCGTCAAGGTGGAGGGCGACGAGCGCTTCGCCGAGCACGTGGCCGCGATGACGGCAGCCGGCGTCGCGGTCATGGCCCACATCGGCTTCACCCCGCAGTCCGAGCACGTGCTCGGCGGCTACCGGGTGCAGGGCCGCGGCGCGGGGGCGGTCGAGCGGATGACGGCGTCGGCCCGGGCCCTCGAGGCCGCGGGGGCGTTCGCCGTCCTGATGGAGATGGTCCCCTCGGACGTCGCCGCCGCCGTCGACGCCGCGCTGCGGGTGCCCACCGTGGGCATCGGCGCGGGCCCGGGCACCACGGGCCAGGTGCTCGTGTGGCAGGACATGCTCGGCCTGCGCGAGGGACGGGTGCCCCGGTTCGTCCGTCAGTACGCCCGCCTGCACGAGGTCGTGGGCGACGCGGTCCGGGCCTATCGCGCGGACGTGCTCGACGGCGCGTTCCCGGCCCCGGAGCACGGCTTCCAGGGCTGAACCCGCCCCGTGAGACGACCGGGCCCCCGTCCGAGGGACGGGGGCCCGGTGTCGTCCGGCGCCGCGGTCAGGAGGCGTCGTCGACGGGACGGCTGTCCCAGTCGTCGTCGCGCTCGTCCCAGGCGTCGGCGGTCTCGTTGTTCGCCCGCACGCGGTCCATCGCGGCCTGGGCCTCCTCACGGGTGCCGAACGGGCCCAGCAGCTGGGACCAGTCCGACTGGGCGCCCACCTCCACCTGATGCGTGTTGACGTTGTACCAGAACTCGCTCGTCTCGGTCATGGGGGCCACAGTAGCCGGGCCGATAGGCTGGAGGACATGTCCCAGCGTCAGAACCCCGTCGCCCCGTCCAGCCACAACGGTCCCCGCCCTGCGGGCCCCACCGCGCCGGAGCCCGGGTCGTTCGCCCCCGTCGGCACGCTGACGCCCGGGGCCCCGTCCCC
>NZ_VIGS01000057.1:0-13338 GCF_006704135.1 Micrococcus sp. R8502A1 | reverse complement strand
GGACCATTCCCGCTCGCTGACAGGTTCGGCCAGCCACTGGTAGTAGGCCTGACGGGAGAACCCGAGGACCCGGCAGGAGAGTTTCACGGGAATCCCGTCGCGGGCCAGGTCCTTCACGACGGGATAGGTCATTTTGGGGACTGACCCAACTTCAGGTTCGCCTGGGACAGATACGCGGCCGCACGCCGTAGGACCTCGTTCTCCATCTCCAACTCGCGGTTGCGGCGCTTGAGAGCCTTCAGCACCTCGTTCTCAGCCTTGGTGATGCCGGGCCGGATCCCGGCCTCGACATCATCCTGGGCCAGCCAGCGCCGTAGGCAGGACTCGGCGATGCCGAAGTCCTTAGCGACCTGCGCGATCGGCATCTGACCCTTACGGGCGATCGCGACCACGTCCTGGCGGAACTCTCGGGGGTATGCAGCGGGCATGGGGTCATCCTTCCAGCAGTCCCTCCCGGGACCACAGATCAGATGTCAACCAAACTCACGGCAGACCCGGAAGCCAAGGCTGAACGTCGGCGGAAGGTTCTGGTCGGAGCGGGAGCGCTCACCGCCATCGCCGTGGTCGGCGGGCTGGTGACGCTCGCCGTGATTCAGAATCCTCCGCCCCAGGCTCGGGAGGACATTGAGATCGCCGGGCTGCAGACCTTCGAGGGGCTCAGCGCTAACCACGTGAGCACCCCTGTGGACTACGAGCAGTCGCCGCCGGTGGGTGGCGATCATGCCAGCGCCTGGCTCAACTGTGGGGTCTACACCGAACCGGTACCCAACGAGAATGCCGTGCACGCTTTGGAGCACGGTGCCGCCTGGGTCGCCTACGATTCCGAGGCGCTCTCACAGGAGCAAGTCGATGCCCTGCGGACGGCCCTACCGGCCGCCTATGTCGTCCTGGCCCCCTACGAGGGCCTGGATTCGCCCATCGTGCTTTCGGCCTGGCAGGCGCAGGTGGCGGTGGATTCCCCGGAGGATGAACGGATCGAGCAGTTCGTGGCCGAGTACTGGCACTCCCCCGACGCGCCTGAGCCCGGGGCGGCCTGCACCGGCGGCCTCGACGCCCCTGGTCGGATCGCATAAGCGCTCTTCCCGACACCGACCGTCCGGTCCGACAGGATCCACGTTGAGGCGAGCCCTGCTGGTCCTCCCCGTCGGCGTGGTCCTCAGGGCCGTCGGCCGGGCTGAGGGGCGGCTGGTCACACCTGCGTCATCCCTGCCCGTAAAGGAGTCCGCGGGCCTCCGTGGCCGGCGATCTTCACGGAACCTTCAAGGTTGAGCCCTTCACCCGCGTCGGCGGGGCGGTCTACGGTCGATGGCAGGGCGGGCCGGCGAAGGCCGGTGCGTCGGATCAGATCGACGAAGGAGCACATCATGACCCATCACGTGAGCGCCATGCTGGACACCTACCCAAAGAATGTGGGCAACATCGACCGGCAGAAGCTGGCCGAGTGCATCCAGGCCTGCTTCGAGTGCGCCCAGACCTGCACGGCCTGCGCGGACGCCTGCCTGGCCGAGGACATGGTGGCCGACCTGAGGCAGTGCATCCGGTTGAACCTGGACTGCGCCGATGTTTGCGCCGCCACAGGCCGGATGCTGTCCCGGCAGACCGGCAACAACGTCGAGACCACCCGCGCCCTGCTCGAGGCCTGCCGGGCCGCCTGCAAGACGTGCGGGGACGAATGCGAGAGCCACGCCCAGATGCACGAGCACTGCAAGGTGTGTGCCGAGGCCTGCCGCCGGTGTGAGCAGGCCTGCGCGGACCTGCTCGTCACCCTGGGTTGAGCCTGCTGATGACCGTTCCCCCTTGAGGGCGGCCAGTCGTCCATGACGCGCGCAGGGAACCCGGACCACCGTGCTCCCTCGCCGCGGAAGGCTCCCATGGACTCGGAGAAGTATCAGAGGGTCAGGAACGGTGCCGGATTCGTCGCGGCGCTGGACCAGAGCGGGGGCAGCACCCCGGCGGCCTTGCACCTCTACGGGATCGACAAGGATGCCTACTCCGGCCCAGAGGAGATGTTCGACCTGGTACACCAGGTGCGCACACGTATCATCACCAGCCCCAGCTTCGACGGTGAGCGCGTCATGGGGGCCATCCTGTTCGAGAACACAATGAACCGCCAGGTGGAGGGTTCCCCCACGGGCGACTACCTGTGGAACAGCAAAGGCATCGGGGCCCTACCCCCGGATCTTGGACACGGGGTGTGATTACGCAGCCGTCGGCAGCGTAGCGGTGTTGCCGGTCTCGTAGAGGACCGGCGGGACGTAGCGGCACCACGAATGGCGTCGCTTGGTGTTGTAGCGGACGAGCCACCTGAAGACCTGCCGGCGGCAGACCAGTTCGTTGCTCCAGCAGGCGGCGTCTTGGAGAACCTCGCGCTTCATGGTGGCGTTGAACGACTCGGCCAACGCGTTGTCCGCGCTGGACCCGACGGCGCCCATGGACTGGGTGACGCCGAGCTTGCGACAGAGCTTGGCGTAGTCCTTCGAGCAGTAGACCGACCCGTGGTCGCTGTGAAATACGCTGCCCTTGAGGGTGCCCCGGGTTGCGGCGGCGGCCTTCAACGCGTCCTCGACGAGCTCGGTACGCATGTGGTCAGCGATGGCCCACCCGACAAGCCGACGGCTGTAGCAGTCGATCACGGTCGCCAGGTAGAGGTTCGTGCCGTCGGCGATCGGCAGATAGGTGATGTCGCCGACGTAGCGCAGCCCTGGCGCCGGGGCGGTGAAGTCGCGCTTGAGCAGGTCGGGGTACTTCTGGCCAGACGGTTCGGGGATCGTGGTCCGCACCCGCCGCTTCTTCACATAGCCCCGGATTCCTTGCAGCCGCATCACCCTGGCGACGCGCTTGTGGTTTACCCGCTCACCGGCAGGCGCGCTGTCGTTGAGCTCGGCGGTGATCCGTGGCGCACCCTGGGTGTTGTCCTCGGCATGGACAGCCCTGATCCGCTCTGCCAGCGCCGCGTCGTCAGCTGCCCTGGCTTCTCGGGCCGGGGCAGCCTTGAGCCAGGCGTAGTAGGACGAGCGCTCGATCTCGACGAGCTCACACAGTCGCTTCACCTCGAAGGTGGCGGAGTTGTCGGCGACGAACTGGAAGCGACTCACCAGCCCGTCTCCCCAGCGAAATACTTGGCCGCCCGCTGGAGGATCTCCCGCTCGGTGGTCAGCTTCGTCGTCTCGACCTCGAGCTCGTTGACCCGGGCCTCGAGCCGGGCGATCTTCTGCTCAGACGTCTCACCGGCGGGACCCGTAGGGCTTGTCGGCGACGGCTTGGACTGCAGTGGGCTGGAGGTCAATGTCCCGTCAGCGGCGGTCTTCTTGCCGGTCCCGTAGACCTCGAGCCAGTGCCGCAGCGTGCCGCGCACGATGCCGAGATCCTCGGCGATGCCGCGGACCGTGGCGCCCGGGGTGGACTCGTACAAGTCGACGGCCTGACGACGGAACTCCTCGGAGTAGTTCTTCCTGGCCATGATTCCTGGATCATCTCGCTTCCCCAGCAGGTGCTGGATTCAGCGTGTCCAAGAACCGGGGTCAAGCCCCTCGTGCCCTTCCTCAAAATCGACCAGGGCTTGGCCCCGGAACAGCAAGGCGCCCAGCTCATGAAACCCATCCCGCACCTGGATGACTTACTGTCTCGAGCCGTCGAAAAGCACATGTTCGGGACGAAGATGCGCTCGGTCATCAAGCTGCCCGGGGACGGGGTGGACTCCGTCGTGGAGCAGCAGTTCGGGCTCGCCCGTCAGATCCTCGTTACCGGGCTGGTGCCCATCATCGAGCCCGAGGTGGATATCCGCAGCCCCCGCAAGGCCGAGGTGGAGGACCAGCTCAAGGCGGCAATCCTCGCCCAACTGGACAAGCTCGGAGACGACCAGTCGGTCATCCTCAAAGTGACGCTGCCGGAGCGGGCGGACTTCTACCGCGAGTTCGCAGACCATCCCCGAGTGATCCGCGTCCTGGCCCTGTCGGGCGGCTATACCCGGGCCCAGGCCACCACCCTGCTGGCCCGCAACCACGGCGTGATCGCCAGCTTCTCCCGCGCCCTGACCGAAGGGCTGAGTACGGCCCAGAGCCCAGCGCAGTTCAATGCGGTGTTGGATGAGGCCATCAACGCGATCGCGACGGCCTCTCGCACCTGACCGGAGGCCATAGGACCGCTGCGGTAGTCCGCGGCCGCCGAAGCGGTGTCCGACCACCCCCCATTCCTGGGGCCGGGCACCGCCTCAGCGGCGTCTGCCGCGCAGTTCAACGGGCAGCCACCGAGGAGCGCACGAAGTCCTGGCGCACCCCCACGGCGCGGTCGGTGCGCCGGATGGACTCGCCGCCGTCGTCGACGGTTCCGGTGAGGGCCCGGATCGCGTCGATGTTCTCGGGGACGACGATCGCCTGGTTGTCCACCGTGTAGGTGTAGTACAGCTCGTTGCCGTCCACGGTGAGGATGTCTTCCCAGAGG
This sequence comes from Micrococcus sp. R8502A1, assembly GCF_006704135.1. Taxonomy (NCBI): domain Bacteria; kingdom Bacillati; phylum Actinomycetota; class Actinomycetes; order Micrococcales; family Micrococcaceae; genus Micrococcus; species Micrococcus sp. R8502A1. The sequence continues at coordinate 8,898 of NZ_VIGS01000057.1, read as the reverse complement.
GCCACCTCATACATATCACCCCGGGGCCGGCCCAGGTCCTCCATGAGTTCCACGGTGCTATTGACCGCCACGACGCCGTCCGAGCGCCGGACGAAGGCGATCCGCGGCATCGCCCGGAACGCCTCCAACACCTCCTGCTTCTCGGCCGGGCGGGTGAGCTCGATCGTCCAGTAGTGCAGGTGGTTCTGAGTGTGGGCTCCCTTGGCGGCCATGGTGACCACGTCCAGGTCCGGGACCACCGACTGGGCGTCGGGCCCCTGATGGCTGGGGATTCGGCCCTCGGGGACGATGGTGTTCATGATCCCGGAATGGTCCGATTCCCACGGATCGGTGGCCCGGCGGATAAGCACCCCCCGGGCCTTGGACAGCAGTCCGACGTCCTTCAGCGCGGTAAGGGCCCGGACGGTGGCGGTGGTATTGCAGGACACCACCCGGGTGCTGTCCCGGCCCAGGGCGGTGGCGTAGTTGGCGTGGGCGACGAAGGAGTGGCCGGTGAGATCGTGCTTCTCCCCGCCCTGGAACACGGATTTGACCCCGTGGGCACGGTAGAGCTCCAGGTTGCCGGCGCCCACCTGGGCCGGGGTGCAGTCCACCACGACGTCAACGTTCTCGAGCAGGTCGTGCAGGCCTCCGACGACGGGAAGGCCGGCATCCGCCATCACCGGTAGGGCCTGCTCGGTAGAGGCGTAGACGGGGATACCCTTCCCGGCCGCAGTCGCGATCCGGTAGTCAGCGATGACGTCACTGACTCCGACCAGCGCCATGTCCTCCTGGGCCCGGACCGCGTCGGCGACGCGTTTGCCGATGACCCCGTACCCGTTCACCGCGACCTTGATCTTGTCCTGCATGCTCGTCTCCTTTCCTGGAGGACCCGTTCCGGTTTCGGGGTCTATCGCCAGCCGCGTCTCACCGGATGCCCGCAGCGGACGACGGTGCTCAGAGCTTGTCGAGCATCTGTTGCATTTCGGTGATCTCGGCCTCCTGGTCGGCGATGACCTGCTCGGCGAGCTGCACGGCCTGCGGGTTCTGGCCGTCCTTGGCCTCGTCCTTGGCCATGTCCACGGCGCCCTTGTGGTGGGCGGTCATCTGCTCCAGGTACAACCGGGCGGCCTCGGTGCCCTGGGCCTGGTCGAGGGCGGTCATGTCCTCCTCGGACATCATCCCGGACATCCCGCCGTGGTCCATGCCCTCCATACCGTCCATGCCGTCCGTGTCCACGGGGTCTTGGCCCCAGGCGGTGAGCATGGAGTTCATGCGCTTGATCTCCGGCCCCTGGGCGTCGATGACCTTCTGGGCGAACGCGGCCACCTCCGCCGGGACGTCATCCTTGGCCAGCAGCATCTCGCTCATCTCAACGGCCTGCTGGTGGTGCGGGATCATCATTTGGGCGAACATCACGTCCGCGTCGTTGTGCTCGGCGGAGACCTCCTCAGCCGAACCGGTCGCCGTGGTGGACGGTGTCGCGGTGGCCGTGGCCGCAGGGGTGGCGGCCGGGGCGGAGCTGGTCGCAGTGGCCGAGGCCTCAGCGCCGGCGTTCTCGTCCTGGGCGCCGGTGCCGCAGGCGGTCAAGGTCAGGGCGGAGGCCAGGGCCAGGGCGGTCAGCGTCATGGTGCGTTTCATGGTGGGTCCTTCCATAGTGGGTTGAGGGTTCATATCAGAGTTCGCGCCAAGAGACGCGATCAGGAGGTCGCGGGTTGAAGGGCAGCCTCCGGCCGGGGGGCGCCGAGGGGGGCCAGGTGGCCCGGGTCCAGGTTGATCCGGCGCAGCAGTTGGGCGTTGAGGGCGACCACGATGGTGGAGGCGGACATCAGGATCGCGCCCACCGCGGGGGAGAGCACGAACCCGATCGGGGCGAGCACGCCGGCGGCCAGCGGCACGGCGAGCACGTTGTAGCCGGTGGCCCACACCAGGTTCTGGATCATCTTGGTGTAGCTGGCCTGGGAGAGCTCGATCATCGACAGCACCGCGCGGGGGTCGTTGCTGGCCAGCACAACGCCGGCGGACTCCATGGCCACGTCGGTGCCGGCGCCGATGGCGATGCCGACCTCGGCCCGCGCCAGTGCCGGGGCGTCGTTGACGCCGTCGCCCACCATGGCCACGGACAGTCCCCGGGACTGCAACTCGGTGACCTTGGTGTCCTTGTCCTGGGGGAGGACCTCGGCGAAGACCTCGTCGATGCCCAGGTCCGCCCCGACGGCCTCGGCGACCTGGCGGGCATCGCCGGTGATCATCGCGACCTTGATGCCGCGGGCGTGCAGGGCGGCCACGGCGGCCCGGGACTCGGGGCGGACCTTGTCCTCCACGGCGACCGCGCCGATAACGGACCCCTCGCGCAGCACGTGCAACACCCCGGCCCCGCGCGCGGTCCAGGAGGCGGTGTGCTCAGTGATCTCCGCCGGCATGGTCAGGTTAAGCTCGCGCAGCATGTTCGGGCCCCCGACGAGGATCTCGGAGCCGTCCACGGTGGCGCGCACCCCGCGGCCCATGGCAGCACTGAAGTCCGTGCCGCGCTTGCGCAACGTGCTGGCCTGCGGGTGCTGCCCGGCGGCGGTGACGATGGCCCGGGCCACGGGGTGCTCGCTGTCAGCCTCGGCCGCGGCGGCCACCGCCAGCAGTTCTGCCTCGGACACGCCGGGCATCGCGGTGACGGCGGTGACGACGTGGGCGCCCTCGGTCAGGGTGCCGGTCTTGTCGAACAGGACCACGTCGATGGTGCGCATCCGCTCCAGGGCCATCCGGTCCTTGATCAGGACCCCGGACTTGGCGGCCTTCTCCGTGGAGAGGGCGATCACCAGCGGGATGGCCAGGCCCAGGGCGTGCGGGCAGGCGATGACCAGCACGGTCACGGTGCGGGTGACCGCGTCGGTGGGCTGGCCGATCGCGGTCCACACGATCGCGGTGATGATCGCCGCGACCAGGGCGAACCAGAACAGCAGGGCCGCCGCCCGGTCGGCCAACGCCTGGGCGCGGGAGGAGGATTCCTGGGCGTCGGCGACCATCCGCTGGATCCCGGCCAGGGTCGTGTCGGTCCCGACGGCGGCCACCTTCACCCGCACGGTGTTGTCGGTGGCCACGGTCCCAGCGACCACCGTGTCCCCGGCCTGGCGCAGCACGGGCTTCGACTCCCCGGTGATCATCGCCTCGTCGAACTCCGCGGTGCCCTCGAGGATGGTCCCGTCGGCCGGCACCCGGGCCCCGGCCCGCACTAGCACCACATCGCCCACGGCCAACTCGGTGATCGGCACGGTGATGGTGTCACCGTCCACGACCTTCTCGGCCTCCTCCGGCAGCAGCGCCGCCAGCGCGTCCAAGGCGGAGGAGGCCGCGCCCAGGGCGCGCATCTCCATCCAGTGGCCCAGCAGCATGATGACCACCAGCAGCGCCAGCTCCCACCAGAAGTCCAGCATCAGGTCCCCGATGCCCAGGGTCGTGACCCAGGAGGCGACGAAGGCCACCGTGATGGCCATCGCGATCAGCAGCATCATCCCGGGCTGGCGGGCGCGCAACTCGGTCAGCCCGCCCTTCAGGAAGGGCATGCCGCCATAGAGGTAGATCACGGTGCCCAGCACCGGGGCGATCCACGCCGAGCCCGGGAACTCGGGGACGTGGTAGCCCAGCAGCTGCCCGACCATGTGGCTGAAGAACACCACCGGGATGGAGAGCACCAGTGAGACCCAGAACCGGTTCTTGAACATCGCGGTGGAATGCCCGGCGTGCTGACCGTGGTCGTGGACCTGGTGGTCCTCGTCCAGGGCCGAGTGGGCGTGGCCCTGGGGCATGGCCTGACCGTGGGTGTCGGCGTCCGCGGGGTGGTGGGCGGCATGGTCGGTGTGGTTGGCGTGGCCGACGTGGGGGTTCGGGTCTGGGTGTTCGGCGGTCTGGTCGGTGGGGTGATCGTGGTGGTGCGGGGTGCTCATGGTGTTCCTTCTGCTCGGCGGTCTGTTCGGCGACCGGCTCGGCGGTGGGGCGCCGACCTCGAGGGGATGGGTCGGTTAGATCCGGACGCGGTAGCCGGCCGCTTCGATGGCCGTCCGCACGGAGTCCGCGGAGGCGGGCCCGGTCACGGTGACGGGGGAGGCCCCGCCGGCGACCAGTTCGACCCGGACATCGTCCACCCCGTCCAGGGCGCTCACGGCCTCGGCGACGGAGCCCACGCAGTGTCCGCAGGTCATGCCCTCCACCTGGTAGGTCGCGTCGCCGGCGCTCGTCCCGGTTGGGTCGGCACTCTGGCGCCCGGCGGGGGCGGTGGCGTCGGCGGCTGGGGCGCAGCACGAGCAGCCGTTGGTGGCCCCCGGCAGCGGGGTGCGGGCGGATTCGGTCATGACGGTCTCCTTCAGGTCTGAGGGCGGCGCCGGACGGCGCCTCTCCTCTTGGTATATACCCCCCGGGGGTATCATTCAAGGGGTGGAGCGCCGGTGTTCACGGTGGATAAACGGGTGCGCCGGTAGGTGGGCTGGTCGGGGGGCTGCTTGGTGGGCAGGTCGATGGTGAACGTCGCCCCGGCCGTGGTGGAGGTGGCGCTCAGGGTGCCGCCGTGGGTCTGGATGAGAGCTCGGGAGATGGCCAGGCCGACCCCGGAGCCGCCGTGGTCACGGTCGCGGGCGGTGTCCCCGCGGTAGAAGCGTTCGAAGACGTGCGGCAGGTGCTCGGGAGAGATCCCCTCCCCGGTGTCGGTGACGCTGAGCGTGACCCCGGACGGGCTTTGTCGGGCCTCGAGGGTGACCCGGCCCCCGGCCGGGGTGTGGCGCAGGGCGTTGGTGAGCAGGTTGCCCAGGACCTGGCCTATGCGCTGGCGGTCCACGTCCACGGCCAGGCCCGGATCGGCGTCCATGGTCAGGGCCACGCCCTTGGTGGCGTAGGCCTCCTTGTGGGCCTCGGTCGCGGCATGCAGCAGCCCGCTGACCCCTTGGGGGCTGCGGTCCAGTTCGATCCGGCCCTCCTCGGCGCGGGAGACGTCGTTGATGTCCTCCACCAGCCGGGTCAACCGGGCCAGCTGCTCGCCCATCAGCTCACCGGTGGGCTCGTCCCAGTGGGACACCCCGTCTTGCAGGGCCTCGTGGTAGACGGTCAGCACGGAGACGGGGGTGCGCAGCTCGTGGGCCAGGTCCGAGAGCATCCGTCGCCGGGTGTCCTCGGTGCGCTGAAGCCGTGCGGCCATGGTGTTGAAAGACCCTGCCAGCTCCTCCACCTCGGTGCCGGCGCCCATGGCCGGCACGCGGGTGTCGTACCGTCCACCGGCCATGGCCTTGGCCGCCTGGGTCAGGGCGTTGATCGGACTCTGGATCCGGCGGGCGACATGCCAGGTCAATGCCAGACAACAGATCAAGGCCGTGGCCAGGGCCACGCCCAGGGTCCAGAAATTGGCGTCCCGGTAGGCCTGCTCCACGTGCAGCACCTGGGCTGCATCGTGTCTGGCCCCGGCCTGTTCCAGGTGCTCGTGGAACAGTGGTGGGCCGGCCAGGGAGGCCACCACCACCGCGGCCAGCACGCTGGCCCCCACCACCAGCAGCTGGGCGAGGAAGAACCGGGCCGCTAATCCTTGGTAGCGCCGCCGGCCGGTCATTGCTCCGCCATCCGGTAGCCGACCCCGCGGACGGTGTCGATATAGCGGGCCGGGTCCGTGTCGAGCTTGCGGCGCAGATTCTTGATGTGCACGTCCACGAGCCGTTCATCGCCCACCCAGGCCGGGTCCCAGACGATATCGATCAGCTGGCGCCGGGAGAAGGCCTGGTGCGGGCGCCCCGACAAGGCGGCCAGCAGGTCGAACTCCGTGCGCGTTAGTTGCACCACCTGGCCCGACACGCGGGCCTCGTGGGCGGCCAGGTCGATGACCAGGTCACCGCAGACCCGTTCCGGTTCGGGGGCTGACACCGTTGTGCGCGGCCGGCGCATGACCGCCCCCACCCGGGCGACCAGCTCCCGGACGCTGAAGGGTTTGGTGATGTAGTCATCGGCCCCCACCGCCAATCCCGCCAACCGGTGGTGCTCATCGCCGCGGGCGGTGAGCATCAGCACATAGCACTCGGAGAAGGCCCGCACCCGCCGGCACACCTCGATCCCGTCCAGCCCGGGCAGGCCCAGGTCCAGGACCATCACGTCGGGCTCGTGAACCCGGGCGGCCTGCACTGCGGCCGGGCCGGTGTGGGTGAGGGCCACCTCGTAGCCGGCCCGCTCCAGGTAGGTGGCCACCATGCGCGCCAGCGGCTTCTCGTCATCGACCACCAACACCCGGCCGGCCGCCGGACCAGTCCCAGTGTCAGTCCCAGTGCCAGTGCCAGAGTTCATGGGTCCAGTCTCGCTCTGTCTCGCGCCCCGGCGGCTCAGAACGGTGCCGGGGCGGGGAATCTTCATCGAATCTTCAAGGCAAACCGCCCCATCCCGGCGCGTCACCGGCCAACAATGGTAGAAGCCCCGCCTTTTGGCCCGGGGCGGAAAGGCTCCATGACCCCCCTGACCCGCAGAACCCTGATCGCCGGCGGGCTGACCCTGCTCGGCGCTGGCACCCTCACCGCCTGCGCCGCGCCGAACCCCGCGACATCCCCGGCGGCCGGCACCGGCACGCAGGGCACCGGCACGGCCATCACCCACGTCCATGCCCTCACCCGGGACCCCGAGTCCGGTGAGGTGCTGCTGGCCACCCACCAGGGCCTGTTCCGGCTCCAGGACGGGGAGCTGACCCAGGTCGGTCCGGTCGTGGACTTCATGGGTTTCACCCTGACTCCCGAGGGCCGCTACCTGGCCTCGGGTCACCCCGCGCCGCGCACCGACCTGCCCGAGCCGCTGGGCCTGGCCGAGTCCACCGACCGGGGCCAGAGCTGGACGGTGCTCTCCCGCGGCGGCGCATCCGATTTCCACGCCCTGGCCGCCGGCCCGAACGGGGTCCTCGGCTTCGATGGGCAACTGCGCGCCAGCACCGACGGCCTCACCTGGCAGAGCCTTGAGATCCCCGTCGCCCCGGCATCGCTGGCGATCTCCCCCCAAACCGGGACCGTGCTGGCCACCACCGAAACCGGCATGTTGCGCTCGACCGACCACGGCGCGACCTGGACCACCCTGGACATCCCCCAGCTGATGCACCTGGTCGCCTGGGCCGATGACACCACCGCCGTGGGCGCCGGCACCGAGGGACACCTGCTGACCAGCACCGACGCCGGCGACACCTGGACCGCCAGCGACCGCCCGGTCGGCACGGCCTCCGCCCTGGGCGCCGGCATCACCGACGACGGGCAGACCGAAGCACTGCTGGTCATCGGTTCGACCGTGCTGTCCACCACCGACGGCGGGAACACCACCGAACAGCTGCTGTGACCGGGCCCCACCGCCCCCAGCCGGCCCGGACCCGAACCTCGATCAGCGCAGACGGACAGGAAAGGACAACGCGGATGGCGGCAGGACACCGAAGCACTTCCCGCCACCCCCTGTCCGGCTGGCCCGCCCTGCGAACCGTTCTGGGCACCCTCGCGCTGATCCTGAGCCTGCTCGGGATGCACGCTGGTACGGGCACCAGCGCGGCTTGGGCCGCCACCGGTACGGCCGCCGCCACAACTGTTCATCACCTCGGGCCGGGGGCCATCGGTCCGGCCGGCATGGTGCCCGAGGTCGTGCTCCCGGCCGAGCCTGCCGGGGATGAGGCAGCCGACCCCGGGCTGCCGGTCTGTGCCCTGGAGGCCGTGGACGATACCTGCGCCTCGGCCCTGACCAAGGCACCTGTCGTCTCCCACTTGGCCTCCCGGGCCCTCCTGTCTAGCCCCGGTGGGGGACTGACCGCACCACCCCTGCCCTGGGTTGCCCATTTCCGGCCCCCGTGGACCCTTCACTGGCTCAACTGGCCATCAGCCGCACCTAAAGCCCCCGGCCGCGCCCCACCGGTGAGCGCAAGGTCCGCCAATACCTCCGGGTGACAGCGGCACGCAGCCCAGGTACGCCACCGGCCTCACCCAGCAACTGATCAGCCATGCCCGGCCCCGTCGCGCCCGCCTGCGACACGGGGCCGGATGACGGAAAGAAGAACCGATGACCTCCTCACTGACCACCCGCCGCACCTTCCTGGGCGCCTCCGTCGGGGCCCTGGCGCTGGCCGGGCTGGCCGCCTGCGCCGATCCCGCCATCAGCCCCCAACCGTCAGGGCGCATCCTGCCCACCGACCCGCTGGTCGCCGAGTACGAGAAACGACGCGCCGCCTCGGGCACCACCGTCACCCACCGGCTCTCCGCCGCACCCCTCGAGACCTCCCTCCAGGGTCGGGGCCTGACCACCTGGGGATACAACGACGGCCTCAACGGGCCGCTGCTGCGCGCCCAGACCGGGGATCTGCTCAAGGTCAGCGTCGCCAACGACCTGCCCGAGGACACGAGCGTGCACTGGCACGGGCTGGCCCTGCGCAACGACGCCGACGGAGTCCAGGGGGTGACCCAGGACCCCATCGCCGCCGGAGGACGCTATACGTACGGCTTCCGGCTGTCCCATCCGGGCACGTACTGGTACCACTCCCACTTCGACACCCAGCGCGAACGCGCCCTGTACGGGGCCCTGATCGTCGAGGACCCCAACGAGCCCCTCAGCTACGACCAGGAATGGGTCGTGATCCTGGACGACTGGCTCGACGGGATCACCGGAACACCGCAGGACGTCGTCGAGGAACTCTCCGCCGGGATGGACATGTCCGGCGACATGGAGGGCATGGCCGGCATGGCGGGCATGGACCACGGGTCCATGAGCCAGGACAGCTCCTCGGGCATGCCCATGAAGCACATGCTCATGGGCGCTGAGAGGGGCGTGTCAGATGGTCTGTGTAAGCCGTACCGAGAGGAACGGTAAGAATCATGACCATGACCGACGAGAAGAACCCAGGCGAGCCCTCGGGCCAGGACCTGGTCGAGCAGCTGAAAGCCTCAGGGC
>NZ_VIGS01000056.1:0-14441 GCF_006704135.1 Micrococcus sp. R8502A1 | reverse complement strand
TGTTTTCCCCCCCCCCCCGGGGGGGCGCGCGGGGCCCCCGCGCTGCCCGCCCCCTCGGCGCGCACGGTGCGGTGGGAGATCGCGATCGTCCTCGGCCTCTCCTTGGGGAAGTCGGCGGTCTACGCGATCGTCCAGCTCATCGACAAGGCCACCCAGGCCCCGCTCGGCGAGCAGACCACCGTCCTCAACCCGGCCCTGGCCGACCGCTGGGCCTTCGACCTGACCTATCAGCTGCTCGGCATCGGGTTCGCGCTGGTGCCGGTGGCCCTCGTGCTGCACCTGATGCACCTGCGCGGCCGGAACCCGTTCCGGGTGCTCGGCCTCGACCTGCGCCGCCCCGGCCGCGACCTGGCATGGGGCCTGGGCCTGTTCGTGGCCATCGGGTTGGGCACGCTCGGCGTCTACGCCGCCGGCCGGGCCCTGGGCCTCACGACGGCGATCGTCGGCTCGGCGCTCGGCGAGAGCTGGTACCAGGTGCCGGTCCTGCTGCTCTCCGCGCTGCGGCACGGACTGCTGGAGGAGGTCATCGTGGGCGCCTGGCTCGTCGACCGCCTCGGGTATCTGCAGCGGCTGCGCGCCGCGGGCCTGGCACGCGATCCGGCGCCGGCCGTGCCGTCGTCGTGGGTGAGCACCGAGGGGCTGTACCTGCCGACCCGCGCGGCCGTGGTGGTGCTCGCCCTCGCGCTGCTGCGCGGGGCGTACCACCTGTACCAGGGGATCGGGCCGGGCGTGGGCAACGCCCTGATGGGCGTGGTGTTCGCGCTCGTGTTCCTGCGGGTGCGCCGGGTGATGCCGCTGGTCATCGCGCACACGCTGCTGGACGCCGTCGGGTTCGTCGGCTACCCACTGCTGGCGCGGGCGGGGCTGCTCGGTTGACCGGCCCCGCCCCCGCGCTCAGAGCGTGATCGCACCCTTCGGGGTGCGGAAGGTGACCGAGACGATGCCCGGGGTGCCGGAGGGCGCGACGTACTCGATGTTCACGTCCTGGACCTGGCCGTCCTCGTCCTCGCCGCCCAGCCACTCGGCGAGGCGCTCGGGGGAGCCGGCGATGTTCAGGTGCTCGATGGTGGCCTGCGGCTCGGCCGCCTGCGAGGGGTGCATGTCCTCCTGACCGTCGGCCCAGCGCAGGATGTACGGCAGCTGCGGGTCCGCGAGGGTGCCCTTGATGCCGATCTGCCGCCAGGACAGCTCGCGGCCGTCCGGGAAGCGACGGTTGCCGGGGACGGCCTCGCGGCCGAGGCGGCGCTCGAACCGGCCGATGTCCGGGGTGGCCACGGCCCAGCTCATCCAGCCCCCGCCCTGCTCGGTGCGGGCGCGCACGAGCTGGCCGAACGGCGCGCTGAGGGAGGCCGGGTGGTCCAGGGCCTCGACGACCTCCAGATACTGCCCCTCCGTCATGGGAAACAGTGCGTTCTGGGTGCCGAAACGTGGGTGGACACCGCCCTTGATCCGCTCGATGCCCAGCGTCTCGGCGATGCGGGCGACCGTGGCGTCCAGGCCCTCGGGGCCGGCGGCGTAGGACACGTGGTCCATGCGACAGGTGTGCACTGCGCTGTTCCTCTCCGTTCCCGGGCTGCCCCGGGGGTTGACCTGGTGCGAGTCCAGGGGCGTCGAGCCCTTGACGGGTCGGGCGCCCCGTGCGGAGAGCGTATCCGCGTGTGACACGCGTGACGAAATCGTGGCGGGGCGGCGGGCTACACTCGGGGATACGGTCACGAGAGTCAGCAACAGGCCCCGGCATGCTGACCGGCAACCCTCCTTCCGCGGTGGGGTGCCCCGGGTGACGACCAGGCCGGCCCCACAACGGATGCCGGCAAGCGCGGGCCGATCCCACGGCCCCTCTCGACGGCGCCGGGTCATCTCCGGCACCTCGACGACGCCGGTCCGCGGATCGGCACGTCGGCCGGCGGGCGGGGCGGCCGGGTCCGGCCCCTGAACCCCTCAGGAGGGTCCGCCATGACCGACCAGACCACCCCGACCCCCGACGCCTGGGGCTTCTCCACCGCGCAGGTCCACGCGGGCGTCGCCGTCGGCCAGCACGCCTTCGGTGCGACCGCCCTGCCGATCTTCCAGACCACCTCGTACGACTTCCCGTCCGCCCAGGTGGCCGCGGACCGGTTCGCGCTCAAGGACCTCGACCCGCTCTACACCCGCATCGGCAACCCGACGCAGGGCCCGGTGGAGGAGAAGATCGCCGCGCTCGAGGGCGGTGTGGGCGCGCTGCTGCTGGCCTCCGGTCAGGCGGCGACGACGTTCGCGATCCTCAACCTCGCCGGCGCCGGCGACCACGTGGTCGCCTCGGCCAGCCTCTACGGCGGCACGCAGAACCTGTTCAAGCACACCCTCGCCAAGGTCGGCGTCGAGACGACGTTCGTGACCGACCCGGACGACCTCGAGTCCTGGCGCGCCGCCGTGAAGCCGAACACCAAGGCGTTCTTCGGCGAGACCCTCGGCAACCCGCGCGGGGACGTCCTGGACGTGCGCGCCGTCGCCGACGCCGCCCACGAGGCCGGCGTGCCGCTGATCGTGGACAACACGCTGGCCACCCCGTACCTGCTGCGACCGATCGAGCACGGCGCCGACGTCGTCACCCACTCCGCCACGAAGTACCTCGGCGGGCACGCCGCGGCCATCGCGGGCGTGATCGTCGACGCCGGCACGTTCGACTACGCGCAGCACGCCGAGCGGTACCCCGGCTTCAACGAGCCGGACGAGTCGTACCACGGCCTCGTCTACGCGCGGGACCTCGGGGTGGGCTCGCCGCTCGGCGCCAACCTGGCCTTCATCCTCAAGGCGCGCGTGCAGCTGCTGCGCGACTACGGCTCGGCCATCTCCCCGTTCAACGCGTTCCTGGTGAACCTCGGCCTGGAGACCCTGTCCCTGCGCATGGAGCGGCAGGTGGCCAACGCGGCCGCGGTGGCGCGCTGGCTGGAGGGCCGCGACGACGTCGAGCACGTGGTCTACGCCGGCCTGGAGTCCAGCCCGTGGCACGAGCGGGCCCAGCGCTACCTGCCGAAGGGCGCGGGCGCGTTCGTCTCCTTCGAGATCGCGGGCGGCCGCGAGGCCGGGGCCGCGTTCGTGGACGGGCTCACCCTGCACCACCACGTGGCCAACATCGGCGACGTCCGCTCGCTCGTGGTGCACCCGGCCTCGACCACCCACTCCCAGCTCGCCGACGACGAGCAGCGCGCCGCCGGCGTCACCCCCGGCCTGGTGCGGCTCTCGCTCGGCGTGGAGGACATCGAGGACATCCTCGCCGACCTCGAACGCGGCTTCGCGGCCGCCGCTCGCCGCGGCGACGACGACGCGGGGGAGCGGGCATGACCGCCGTCGCCACGCGTCCGTCGCGCACCGCGCTGCCCCGCGGCGGCCGCCACCGTCTGCGGGTCGGCGAGCTGCGCACCGAGACCGGCGGGCTGCTGCCCGACGTCGAGCTGGCCTACGAGACCTGGGGCACCCTCGCCGCCGACGGCTCCAACGCCGTGCTCGTGCTGCACGCCCTCACCGGCGACGCGCACGTGGCCGCGCACGAGGAGGACCCGACGCCGGGCTGGTGGGACGCCCTCGTCGGCCCGGGCCGCGCCGTGGACACGGACCGATGGTTCGTGGTCGCCCCCGCCATGATCGGCGGCTGCCACGGCTCCACCGGGCCCTCGACGCCGGCCCCCGACGGGCGGCCCTGGGGCTCCCGGTTCCCGTTCCTCACGCTGCGGGACGCGGTCGAGGCCGAGCGGCGCCTGGCCGACCACCTCGGGATCGGCGCCTGGCGTGCCGCGATCGGCGGATCGATGGGCGGGGCCCGCGCCCTCGAGTGGGCCGCGACCCACCCCGAGCGCGTCGCCGGGGTGGGCGTGCTGGCCGCCACCGCGGCCTCCTCCGCCGACCAGATCGCGTGGGGCCAGGCGCAGACCGCGGCCATCCGCCTCGACCCGGACTTCCAGGGCGGCGACTACTACCCCGGCCCCGGCCCCGTGGCCGGCCTGGGCATCGCCCGGCGCATCGCCCACACCACCTACCGCACGGCCGGCGAGCTCGGCCAGCGGTTCGGCCGCGAACCGCAGGGCGTCGAGGACCCGTTCGGCGCCGTCATCGGGGTGCCGGGCGGGCGCGGGCGCTACGCCGTGGAGTCCTACCTGGACCACCAGGCGGCCAAGCTCGCCGACCGGTTCGACGCGAACTCCTACCTCGTGGTCACCGAGGCCCTCATGGGCCACGACGTCGGGCGCGGGCGCGGCGGCGTGGCGGCGGCGCTCGCGGGCTACCGGGGCCGGGCGTTCGTGGCGGCCGTCGACTCGGACCGGCTCTACCTGCCGGCCGAGTCCGAGGCGCTCGCGGCGGCGCTGCCCGCGCGGCCGCCGGTGCACACGATCGCCTCGCCCATCGGCCATGACGGCTTCCTCACCGAATACGGCCAGGTGGCCGACACGCTGAAGCGCGCCCTCGCCCTCTGAACTTTCGTTCGGGAAACGGCGGCGTGTCGCGGCACTGTCGTTCGGGAAAGGGCCACCGGCCCCCGCCGGCCGGGCTCAGGGCTCGACGATGTCCAGCGGCTCGGTGTGGTCCGAGCCCTGCGGCATCGGCGCCCCGAAGAGCGGCTCGGGGACGGGGCGCTTGGCCGTGACGCCGTCGCCGGAGGAGACGCCGCGGAGGCGGCGGACCACCCACGGCGCCAGGTGCGTGCGCACCCACGCGGCGTCCGACGCGCGGGCCTCGCGCCACGTGCGCGGCGCCGGCGGGGCCAGGCGCAGGTGCTCGAGGCCGTGCTCCACGCCGAGGGTGTCCAGCACCATCGCGGCGATCGTGTGGTGGCCGAGCGCGGAGAAGTGCAGGCGGTCCTCGGCCCACATCTCCCGCCGGGCGAGGTCCTTGAGCGACCACATGTCCGGCACCAGCGCGTCGTGCCGCAGGGCGATGGTGCGCACGTTCTCGTTGTAGATCGCCACGGTGCCGCGGATGCGGCCGATGACGGGCGTACCCTTCACGTCGGTCGCGTTGAACAGCAGCACGGTGGCGCCGTCGGAGGCCAGACGCTCGACGACGGCGTCCAGCCGGACCGCGATCTCGTCCGGGTCCGCGCCGCGCAGGATGTCGTTGCCGCCCGCGCAGACGCTGATGAGGTCCGGCCGCAGGGCGATCGCCGGCTCGACCTGGTCCTCGGCGATCTGGTCCAGCAGCTTCCCGCGGACCGCCAGGTTGGCGTAGGCCAGGTCCTCACCGGGCGGGGTCAGGCGGGAGAGCTCCTCGGCCAGGCGGTCGGCCCAGCCGCGGTGGTAGCCGGGGCGGTCCGGGTCCGGGTCGCCGATGCCCTCGGTGAACGAGTCCCCGATGGCGACGTAGCGGCGCCAGGGATGGGCGGCGGGGTCGTCGACCGGGGTCGCGTCGGAGGCGTGCGGAGGTTGAGAGGAGGATGGGTTACCCACGGGTAGGATTCTGCCCGCGTCGCGCGGGAGGGGTCAACCACCGGGAGGGGCCGACCGCGCCGCTCGCTAGGCTGGCGGGCGTGAACGCGAACCCCACCCCCGCCGTCGAGCCCGTCGTCCGCTGGTCCCGCCCCGAGGGCGAGCGCACCGAGGATCTGCTGATCGTCCTGCACGGCTACGGCGCGAACGAGGACGACCTGTTCGGCCTCGTCCCGCACCTGCCCGAGCACGTCACGGTGGCCGCCGTGCGCGCGCCCCTGTCCCTGCAGCCGGGATCCCACGCCTGGTTCCCGCTCTCCCAGGACCCGGTCACGGGCGAGCTGGGCTCCACCGCCGAGCCGGTCCGCGAGGCCGTCGAGGCCCTGCACGCCTGGGTGCAGGCCGTGCGCGGGGACTTCCGCACCGTCTCCCTGCTCGGCTTCTCGCAGGGCATGGCCATGGCCACGTCGCTGCTGCGCCTGGACCCGGAGGCCTACGCGTGCACCGTGGCGCTGTCCGGCTTCGTGGTGGACCCGGAGCTCACCGAGCCGCGGCTGCGTGAGCTGTTCACCCGCGACGACGACGTCGCCCGCGTCCGGCCGAAGGTCTTCTGGGGCCGCGGTCAGGAGGACCCGATCATCTCCGAGCCCCGGGTCGAGGAGACCCATGCCTGGCTGAACGCCCACGTGGACCTCATGAAGATCGTCTACGCCGGGCTCGGCCACGCGATCAACGAGCAGGAGCTGGGCCACGTGAAGGAGTACCTCGCCCACATGGTGCCGCCCCGCGGCTGACGCACCGGACCTGTTCGACGGCGGCGCCGCGGCCGCCTGCCGGGGCGTCGGCTCAGGCCTGCCCGGCCTGGACGACGAACGCCTCGCCGGCGAACTCGACGACGTCCCCGTCGTGCAGCTGGGCGCCGCGGCGCGTCTCCACCGCGCCGTTGACGGTGACGAGCCCGTCGGTGACGACGTCGCGGGCCATGGCCCCGTCCTCCACGAGGGAGGCGAGCTTGAGCGCCTGGCCGAGGCGGATGGACTCGTCACGGACGGGCAGGGGCTGGGCGTCGGGTGCGTTCGTCTCGGTCATGGTGTCCATCATGGCCGGTAGGCTGGACGGGATCGACCGGCGCGCCGCGCCGGAACGGGCCCGCCGCGTCGAAGGCGGCCGGGTGCCGTCGTCGTCGTGATCCCCTCCCGCCCCGCCGATGAGTACGGAAGTGATGCCCCCATGGCTGCCAAGTCCCCGCTGGACAACGTCATCAACCTCGCCAAGCGCCGAGGCTTCGTGTTCCAGGCCGGTGAGATCTACGGCGGTTCGCGCTCCGCGTGGGACTACGGGCCCCTGGGTGTGGAGCTGAAGGAGAACATCAAGGCGGAATGGTGGAAGACCTTCGTGCGCTCCCGTGAGGACATGGTGGGCCTGGACTCCTCCATCATCCTGCCGCGCGCGGTGTGGGAGGCATCCGGCCACGTCGAGACCTTCACCGACCCGCTCGTGGAGTGCACCCAGTGCCACAGGCGCCACCGCCAGGACCACCTGCTCGAGGCGTTCGAGGCCAAGAAGGGCCGGCCGGCCGAGGGCATGGCCGAGATCGTGTGCCCGGACTGCGGAACCCAGGGCGCCTGGACCGAGCCGCAGCTGTTCTCGGGCCTGGTCAAGACCTACCTCGGCCCCGTGGACAACGAGGAGGGGCTGCACTACCTGCGCCCGGAGACGGCGCAGGGCATCTTCGTGAACTTCCTCAACGTGCTGGGCGCGGCCCGGAAGAAGCCGCCGTTCGGCATCGGCCAGATCGGCAAGGCGTTCCGCAACGAGATCACCCCGGGCAACTTCATCTTCCGCACCCGCGAGTTCGAGCAGATGGAGATCGAGTACTTCGTGCCGCCGGCCGAGGCGGGCCAGCACTTCGACCGCTGGGTGGAGGACTGCTGGGACTGGTTCATCGACCTCGGCATCGATCCGGCGCACCTGCGGAAGTTCGACGTCCCCGCGGACGAGCGGGCCCACTACTCCGACGCCACGATCGACCTCGAGTACGACTTCGGGTTCACCGGCGGCGACGGCTGGGGCGAGCTGATGGGCATCGCGAACCGCACCGACTACGACCTGGGCCGGCACACCGAGCACTCGGGCACCAAGATGCAGTACTTCGACCAGGCCAACAACGAGCACTACACCCCGTACGTGATCGAGCCGTCCTTCGGCCTGACCCGCACCATGATGGCGTTCCTCGTGGACGCCTACGCCGAGGACGAGGCCCCGAACGCCAAGGGCGGCGTGGACGTGCGCACCGTGCTCAAGCTGGACCCGCGCCTGGCCCCGGTCAAGGCCGCCGTGCTCCCGCTGTCGAAGAAGCCCGAGCTGCAGCCGGCCACCCAGTCCCTCGCGGCGGAGCTGCGCGGCCTCTGGAACATCGAGACGGACGACTCCGGCGCGATCGGCCGTCGCTACCGCCGCCAGGACGAGATCGGCACCCCGTTCTGCATCACCGTGGACTTCGACACCCTCGAGGACCAGGCCGTGACCATCCGCGAGCGGGACACCATGGCCCAGGAGCGCGTGGCCCTGTCCCAGGTGAAGTCCTACCTGCTGGAGCGCCTGGTCAAGTGAGCGAGGACGTGACGGGAGCGGCCGGGGCCGCGGGGCACGACGACGGCGGCGCGCTGTTCGACTCCGCCGCGGTGGCCGGCGGGGAGATCGTGCTGCGTCCCTGGCGGCCCGGGGACGACCTGGCCCTGCTCGAGGTGTGGGGTGACCCGGCCAACGCGCAGCAGCACCAGGACCGGGCGATGCTCGCCGAGGACGCGGAACGGCCCTGGCGCCGCGCGCTCGTGGCCGAGGCCGCCGGCGTGCCGGTGGCGGCCGGCGTCGTCTATGCCTCGTCCGTGCACCCGCGGCGGCTGTGGCTGTACGTCGAGACCGCGGCTGCCGAGCGGCGCCGGGGCATCGGCCGGGCGCTCGTGGCGGCCCTGCGGGGGCTCGCCGCGGAGGCGCACGCCGCCGGCGCCATCCCGACGACGGCTCTGAAGGCTCGGTTCGCCAAGGACGCCCTGGTGCCCGGCGTGGCCGGCGCCGACCCGCAGACCGACGCCGAGGGCCCGGCCGGCCAGCCGCCCGTGGACACGGAGGCCGTGCGGTCCCAGACCGCCGCACTGGCCGCCGGCACCGAGGCGTTCCTCGTGGCCCAGGGCTTCACCCCCGTGCAGCGCTCCCGCCGCGTCGCGATCGCCCCGGGGGCCATCGGCCTGCCGGATGTGCGCGGGGAGGAGCACCCGGACGGCGTGGTCCTCGAGGAGGCCTCGACCGGCTCCGTCGAGCTCACGCAGGCGGTCGCCGCGTTCTATGACGCCGTGCACGCGTGGGACCCGTCGACCCTGAGCGTCGGGGCCGCCCAGCAGCTGCTGCTGGGCCCGGCCACCGGGGCCGCGGGCGCCGTCGTGCTCCGCGACGCGCCGAAGGCCGAGGGTGGGCGCATCCGCGCGTTCGCGGTGTCCTACACCCCGGAGCGCCAGGACGCGCCGGCCGACGTGCTCGTGGGCTGGGATCCGGAGCTGGGGGAGGAGGACGCGCTGCAGGCCGTGGCCGACCTGCTCGCCCTGCTCGTGGCCCAGTACCCCGTGCAGATCGAGGTGGACGAGGCGATGGCCCCGCTGGAGCGGATCGTGGACGGGCTCATCGGCGGCAACGCCGCGCGGACCCTGGTGGACACGTACGTGTTCGTGGACGACACGACGGGCGCGTGAACCGGGCGGCCGTAGCGGACCGCCGGCGCACCCGCACCCTGCGGGGCACCGTCCTGGCGGTGGCCCTGCTCAACGGCGCCTACCTGGTGGTCGAGATCATCCTGGCCCTGGGGATCGGCTCGGTGGCCCTTGTAGCGGACTCCGTCGACTTCTTCGAGGACTTCGCCGTCAACCTGCTGATCTTCGTGGCGCTCGGGTGGACGGCGGCCCGGCAGGCGGTCATCGGCAAGGTCATGGCCGGGATCATCGTGCTACCGGCCGTGGCGGCGCTCGTCATGGCGGCCACGAAGATCGGCGACCCCGAGCCGCCGGCCGCGGGCGTGCTGCTGGGGGCGGCCGTCGGCTCGCTCCTCGTGAACATCGTGTGCGTGGTCCTGCTGGCCCGCGTCCGCGTCGACGGCGGCTCCCTCACCCGGGCGGCCTGGCTCGCGGCGCGCAACGACCTCGTGGCCGGCGTCGTGCTGATCGCCCTGTCCGGGATCACGGTGCTGACGGCATCGGGCTGGGCGGACATCATCGTGGGCGTGCTTCTCGTGCTGCTCAACGGCTCCGCCGCCAAGGAGATCTGGGAGGCCGCGACCGAGGAGCACCTGGCGGCCCAGGCCCTCGCCGGCGAGGTCGACGACGACTGAGCGGTTCCTACGGGGCGGCGGGCAGCCGGGCGGCGAGCACCGCCCCGACGGCGGCCAGGCCCAGGAACACCGTCAGCGCCGGTGCCAGACCGACGGCGCCGGCCAGCGCCCCGACCGCCGGGCTGAGCCCGACCCCGGCCAGCCGCATGCACCAGCTCGTCACCGCCAGCCCGGTCTGCGGCCGGAGCCCGGGCGCCTCGTCGCCGAGCGCATAGGCCACGGGCACCACCACGGCGCAGCCCAGCCCCGCCAGCGCCAGCCCCGCGAACGCAGCAGGCACGGCCACCGGCCCCGGCAGCGGCGCCAGGGCCAGTCCCAGCCCCACGACGACGGCGCCCAGCCCCGCCGTCAGCGCCCCGCGGCGTCCCAGGGCGGCGAGGGTGCGGTCGCCCGCGAGGCGGCCGACGAACTGGGCGCCCAGCAGGGTCGACGCGCCGAGCACCGCCGCGGCGGGGTCCAGGCCGCGCTCGGTGATCAGGAACAGGGTGGCCCACGCGTTGCCGAACTCCTCCACACCGAAGCCGGCCATCGCGATCACCACGGCGGGGACGAGCACGGCCACGGCGGCGCGGCGGGGCAGGGACCGGGCCGCTGGGGCGGGCGGGGCGGACGTCTCCGACGGCGCGGGTGACTGATCCGAGGCGCCGCGGGCGGACGCCGAGTCCGCGGGCTCCTCCGTCAGGAACAGGCGCCGGACCCCCAGCAGCACCGCGACGCACACGGCGCCGTTGAGCCCCAGGTGCAGGGCCGCGGGGCCGCCCACGGTGATGACCGCCGCACCGAGCCCGGCACCGGCGGCCGCCCCGAGGCTCCAGCCGGCGTGCATGGTCGTGAGCACGGGCCGGGCCAGCCGGGCCTGCACCTGCAGGCCCTGCGCGTTCTGGGCGGTGTCCACGACGGCGTCGAGCACCCCCGATGCCAGGACGAGGCCCGCGAAGACCCACAGCGGCCAGGCCGCGGCCGTGCCCGCACCGTGCCCGGCCCCCGCGCCCGCCCCGGCGATGTCGAGGACGAGACCGGCCGCCGTCGTGAGCAGGGCGATGGCCACGCTGCCGGCGAGCATGACCCGGCGGGCGCCGAACCGGCGCAGGATCGGCGCGGGCAGGGGCCCGGCGAGCGTGCCGCCCACGGCGAGCGCGATGACGAGCAGGCCGAACGCGGCCGGGTCCAGGCCGAACGCGGCCTTGGCCTCCGGGTAGTGCGGGATGAGCGCGCCGAGCAGGGCGCCGTTCGTCGCGAAGGCGGCGGTGACGGCCCAGCGCGCGCGACGGGCTCGGGCGACGCCGTCGTCGGCGGTCGGGAGGTGCGGCGGGGCCTCGCTCATGCATCCCAGCCGAGCAGGCGCCAGACCTCCGCCCAGCCGGCGAAGATCTTCGCGTTGTACTCGACCCCGAGCTGGTTGGGGTTGGCGAACAGGACCCAGTCGGCGGCGGCGACGGCGTCGTCGGCGGCGAGCTTCTCCGCGACCTCCTCGGCGGACCCGGCATAGGTCGGGCCGGAGCGGGCGGCGCCGCCCTCGAGCATGCCGGAGGAGTCGCGCGAGGCCCGCTCCCGGCCGAAGTACAGCTCGTCCTCCCGGTCCTGGATGACGAACGCGGAGCGCGTGACCGCCGTGCGGCCCGGACCGGCGTGGCCGGCCGCGGCGAAGGCCTCCCGGTAGCGCGCGATCTGGTCGGCCTGCTGCACGTGGAAGGGGCGGCCGTCGTCCTGCAGGAGCAGGGTGGAGGAGAGCATGTTGTAGCCGTCCGTGGCGGCGCCGGCCACCGAGCCCACGGAGCCGGACCCCCACCAGATGCGGTCCGCGAGCCCGGGGGAGTGCGGCTCGATCCGCAGCGGCTGCGAGCTGTGCGCCCAGCCGGAGGTGAGGTCCGGCGTCGCGATGCCCTCGCCGCGCACGGCCGAGAGGAACCGGCGTCCGCGCTCTCGGGTCACGTCGGCCCAGGTCTGCCCCTCGGCGAGGGCGTAGCCGAACTGCGCCTGGCCGTCGAGGGCGGCCTCGGGTGAGCCGCGGGAGACGCCGAGCTCGAGCCGGCCACCGGAGATGAGGTCCGTGGTGGCCGCGGCCTCGGCCATGTACAGGGGGTTCTCATACCGCAGGTCGATCACGCCGGTGCCGAGGCTGATCCGCTCGGTGCGGGCGGCCATCGCGGCGAGGATCGGGAACGGCGAGGAGAACATCCGCTGGAAGTGGTGGACGCGCAGCCAGGCGCCGTCGAGCCCGGCGTCCTCGGCGGCCACGGCCATGGCGACGACGTCGTCCAGGGCCTGCCGCGCGTCCGGTTCGGTGCCGGGCCGGTGGATCCAGTGGCCGAAGTTGAGGAAGCCGAGGTGCTTGCGGGTCATGCCGGGTGCAACCGCGGGGCGGGCGGGGCTGTTCCCGGTGCTCGTCTGACCGCCGGCCGGCGACATCACCTGCGGGCAGACCCGCGGAGATGTCGCTGCGGAGCGGTCGATCGCCGCGGCGTCCGCCATACTGGCGGGCATGAGCGAGCAGTGGAGCGAGAAGGACATCGAGCTGGCGAACCGGCTCTTCGACATGGCGCGGGACGGGGACACGGCCCAGCTGAAGGCATACCTGGACGCCGGGGTGAGCACGCGCCTGCGCAACCACGCGGGCGACTCGTTCCTCACCCTCGCCGCCTACCATGAGCACCCGGACACGGTGGCGATGCTGATCGAGGCCGGCGCCGAGATCGAGCACGCCAACGATCGCGGCCAGCGCGCCCTGACCTGCGCCACGTTCAAACGGGATGTCGCCTCGATGCGGCATCTGCTCGCGGCCGGTGCGGACCCGGACGCGGGCACCCCCTCGGCGCGCCAGACCGCCCAGATGTTCGCCGGCGATGACATCGCGGCGATACTTCAGCAGCGTCCCACGAACACGAAGTGACCCGTACCACGTCTTGGTATGCTATTAGCAGCATCCGTCATTTGAAAACCGTCCAAGATGGATCACGCGTCGACGGCAAACTAAGGAAAACCACCGTGACTCAAAAAGAGGCTTTAGATTCCCTAGATTTCGGTTCGGTCAACTCAGAAGAAGAGGTGGACCTCGATCGTCTGTTCGTGCAAACCCAGGACTTCAGGAGCTTTCTCGATCCAAAAATTTGGGTGATCCTAGGCGCCAAGGGTACAGGAAAGAGTGCCCTATTTGAATACTTTACCAAATATGAGGCGACGGCACGAATGGCTTCGGGCGCGGCGCTGCAGAATGTAATTTTGGGTGCGGCAACCGGGTTTGGCGATCTGAGTGAGATTGCAACTCAAGATTTCGAGGATCTCAAATCTACTGCATCAGGTTATGATCACACTAAGCTGTGGCGTCTATATATCGCCGTCAAGGCTGGCTTGGCTCTGCCAACTTCTATTTCCGTCCCTAGAGGTCCGCTCAAGGATCTGCGTACGGCTATTGGTGGAGACAGAGACTTCCGGGTTGGCCCCCTGCTGGCCGAACTTTGGACCCTGGCCATTGGTCGCGCGCCTGAATCAGTCACGATTTCGGCTAAGGGGGCAAGTGTTTCCATCAAGGGCGGTAGGGCCAATCTGGATGTAACGTCCATCTTGAAGGAAATTGACGACGCTCTCGCCGCTAAAGATAAAACCTTTTGGCTTATGTTTGATAAGGTCGACGAAATTTGGCCGCAAGACAGAGCTGAAAGAAAGCGCGCACTCGAGGGTCTCATGAGTGCGGCAATGGATCTGCGGAAGAAGTTCCCCCGAATTCAGCCGATTATTTTTATGCGCACCGATTTGTGGGGGGAGCTGGATTTCACAAATAAGGATCACATTCTAGGTAAATACATTACCCTTGACTGGTCGCCTGATGACATGGCGTCCCTTCTCGTTAAGCGTGCCGTGCAAGCGCCTAGTGTTCGCGCCTATATAGAAGGCCGAGACCCTGGCGTCACGGGTCGCAGTGTGGATGCGTGGTCCATGAAGGAGCGTCTATTCGCTCTAAAGTGTGTATTTCCTGAGACTCCATATTCAGGACCTAACGAGTCGTCCATCGAGTCTTGGATTGTGGAAAGAGTGACGGACGGCAATGGCACGGCCCTCCCACGTGATGCAATTGTTCTGGCAACTTTTGCTACCGATGAGCAGCGTAAAATGCATGAATTGGCCGATCATTCACTGATTTCAAGGCCTGCGATTCGGGAAGGGTACACTTTAGCATCTAGGGCCAAGGCCAGTCACTACCTCTCTGAGTTTCCTGAACTTAAGTCCCATTTCCGCCGATTTGCCAATCAGCAGTCGGCAACTTTCTCCCGCCAAGAGCTTCTGGATTTGATGGAAGGGCTGCAGCCTTCCGGTGATGAACTCTTGGAACGGCTGCATGAAATCGGCCTCATTCGCCCCAACGCTGAAGATATTCTTACGGCCAGTGGGTTTGAGATTCCCCGACTATTCCGGAAGGGGCTTGGGTTCATGATTCCTGGGCGTCCGTGAGTGAGCGTGTAACCTCCGGCATCGCGCCGGCGTTGATATGCCCGTCGTTGTTCCCTCGTGGACTGTTGCATGAGTAGTCACCCTGGCTTGATGTTGTGGGTCATGAGGTTCTTGACATCCGTACCGGGCTGAGATGAGACGAGTGGGCCTCTCCCGCAGGATGGAAGTTCCTCAACAACCCACCTGCCAGAAGAGACCCACTCATGACTCACGCTAAC
>NZ_VIGS01000055.1:0-14714 GCF_006704135.1 Micrococcus sp. R8502A1 | reverse complement strand
CGAAGAGATTGATTTCTCTTTGTTCTTTAGAGGAGCCAGGCCCCCCCCGTGCTCTCACTTATGCGCTCGTCGGCGGCCTCAGTTGTGTGTAAGAGACAGTCCCCCCCCCGCCGACCTGCCGCCCGCCCTGGCCGCCGCCGTCACCGTGGCATCCCGGCGGGCCGGGGGCCGCGAGTCCCGCGTCCGCCGAGCGGGCCGCCTGGTCCGCCGCGGAGTCACCGGATCGGTGCGCGGCGGCGTGGCCGTGGCCTCCCCGGTGGCCCGCTGGGCCCCGCCCGTGCTCAGCGTCGCCGCGGCCTCCGCCTTCGTGCTGGCCGGGGCGAGCTCGGCGCTCGCGGGCGTGTTCGCCCGCACCGTGGTGACCCCCGTGCGCCGCCACGCCGAGTCCACGCCGATCCTCGCCGTCGTCGACACGCCCGCCGGGCAGGACGTGATCCTGCAGGCCGACGAGTACACCACCGTGCCCGGCCAGTACTCGCTCACGTTCGACGACGGCGCCGGATGCGCCCGGATCGGGGAGATCACCTCCTTCGACCCCCGGGACGGCACGGTGCAGCGCGCGGTCGAGGAGGTCTTCTCCGGCGATCTGACGACGGCGACCCGGGGCCGGTTCACCGGCTTCGTCTACCCGACCCCCGCCGACGCCGGGCTCGACGCCGAGGACGTGCAGGTGCCGGTGCCCGGCGGCCACGCCCGCGCATGGCGCATCGCGCCGGGCCCCAGCGAGGACGGCGAACCCCGTCCCGCGGAGGGGCTGTGGGCGGTGATGGTCCACGGCCGCGGCGCGCGCCGCAACGAGGGCATCCGCGCCGTGCCGACCGCCCGCCGCCTGGGCATGACGTCGCTGCTGATCTCCTACCGCAACGACGGGGACGCCCCGGACGCCGCCGACGCCCGCTACGGGCTCGGCACCACCGAGTGGGAGGACGTCGAGGCCGCCATCCGCTACGCCCTCGACCACGGCGCCCGGGACGTCGTCCTCTTCGGCTGGTCCATGGGCGGGGCCGTGGTGCTGCAGACCGTGGACCGCTCCCCGCTGGCCACGCACGTGCGCGGCGTGGTCCTGACGGGCCCCGTCGTGGACTGGGTGGACGTGCTGCGCCACCAGGCCCGGCTCAACCGGATCCCCGAAGCCGTGGGCCTGCTCGGCCAGTGGCTGCTGGCCAACCGGGCCGGCCGGTTCATCACGGGTCTGGCCGCCCCCGTGGACCTCAAGGCCCTGGACTGGGTGACCCGCGCCGACCACGTGCGCGTGCCCACGCTGATCCTGCACTCCGAGGACGACGAGTACGTGCCCGTCGGCCCCTCGCAGGACCTGGCCGAGCGCAACCCGGACCTGGTCCGGTTCGTCCGCTTCCACCAGGCCCGCCACACCCGCGAGCAGAACGTGGACCCGCGCAAGTGGGACACCACCGTGCGCGGCTGGCTGCGCGCCGTGCTCAGCGCCCCCCGCCCCGGCGGCCGGGGGCGCTGACCGGGCTCAGGCCGCGGCGTCCGCCAGCCCCCGACGGCGCAGCAGCGGCTCGAGCTCGGCGTCCCGGCCACGGAACGCGCGGTAGGACTCCAGCAGGTCACGCGTGTCGCCCCGCGAGAGCAGCTCGTCCGCGAACCGGCGGCCGTTCTCCCGCGTCATCCCGCCGTGCTCGCGGAACCACTCCACGGCGTCCGCGTCCAGCACCTCGGCCCACACGTAGGAGTAGTACCCGGCCGCGTAGCCGCCGCCGAAGATGTGCTTGAAGTAGCCGGTGCCGTAGCGCGGAGGCACCAGGTCCGGGTCGATGCCCGCCTCGGTCAGCACCCGGCGCTCGAACGCGGCCGGGTCGGCCGTGGCGGCGTCCACCGTCTCCTCCGTCAGCGAGTGCCAGGCCCAGTCCACGAGCGCCGCGCCCAGGTACTCGACCGTGCGGTGCCCCTCGCCCCACAGTTCCGCCGCCTCGAGCCGCTCCAGCGTCCCGGCCGGCAGCGGCTCGCCCGACTCCACGTGCCGCGCGTACGCGGCCAGCAGGGACGGCTCGCGCAGCCACACCTCGTTGACCTGCGACGGGAACTCGACGACGTCGCGCGGCACGTTCGTCCCGGTGAGCGAGGCGTACTCGCCCCGGGCCAGCAGCCCGTGCAGGGCGTGGCCGAACTCGTGGAACAGCGTCGTGGTCTCATCCAGCGTCAGCAGGGCCGGACGCCCCGCCGCCGGGGCCGGCACATTCATCGTGGTGAACACCACCGGGCGCTCGCCCAGGGCATCCGCCATGTCCCGCACCGTGTGCATCCAGGCACCGCCCGACTTGGTCGGCCGCGCGAACAGGTCCGCGACGAACAGACCCACCCCGGCACCGTCCTCACCCGTCACCTCGAACACCCGGATCCCGGGGCGGTACAGGTGCCGCGCCAGCTCCGGGCGCTCGGCGAACGTGAGCCCGTACAGCGCCGTCGCCGCCGCGAACACGCCCTCGGTCAGCACCCGGTCCAGCTCGAAGTACGGGCGCAGGGCGTCCGCGTCCACCGCGAACTCCTCGCGCGCGTACGCCGCGGACAGCGCCGGCCAGTCCCACGGGGCCACCTCGGCGTCCGTCCGGCCCGCGTGCGCCGCCGCCGTCGCCGCGTCCGCCCGCGCGTTGGCCATCGCCCGCGGCGCCATCGCGGCCAGCAGCTCCTCCACGGCCGCCGTCGACGGCGCCGCCCGGTCCTTCAGCGCCTGCTCGGCCCAGCTCTGCGCCCCCAGCAGCCGCGCCTTGCGCAGCCGCAGCCGCACCATCGCCATCGCCATCGTCAGCGTCTCGTGCTCCCCGGACCCGCCCCGGCCCGTCGACGCCTCGAACACCTCGCGCCGCATCCCCTCGTCCTGCAGGGACGCCAGCCACGGCTGCGACGTGAACAGCGACAGCGTCAGCAGCCACGGGCCCGCCGCCGCATCCCCGTCCCCGTGCCCCGCCTCGGCGGCCGCCCCCGCCGCCGCGGCCAGGTCGTCCTCGCTCAGACCGGCCAGGCGCTCGCGGTCCGTGACGAGCACGGCGCGGGCCGCGGTGTCCGCGACGAGGCGGCGCGTGTAGGCGGCCGAGAGGGACGCCAGCTCCGTGTTGATCCCGCGCAGCTCCTCGCGCGCGGCCTCGTCCAGGTCCGCCCCCGCCAGGGAGAGGCGCAGGCGCAGCGTCTCCAGCAGGCGGGCGTCCTCGCCCGTGAGGCCGCCGTCGTCGATCGCCGCGACGCGCGCCGCCAGCCGCGGGTCCAGCAGGATCGCGTCCTCGTGGGCCGCGAGCTCGGGAGAGAGCTCCTCGGCCAGGGCCTGCCGCGCATCCGTGCCGTCCGAGCCGACGAGCGTGAAGAACATGGCGGCGGAGCGGCGCAGCAGCTGGCCGGACAGCTCGAGCGCGCGGACGGTGTTCTCGAAGGTCGGCGCCGTGGCCGCCCCGAGGATCTGGTCGACCTCGGCGCGCTGGGCCGCCATCCCCGCGCGCACGGCCTCGGCCAGCTGCGCGTCGGAGACGGCGGAGAAGTCGGGCAGCCCGTAGGGCAGGTCGGAGGGGGTCGCCAGCGGGTGGTCGGCGGGTAGGACGGAGGGCGCGGAGGTGTGGGTCATGGGCGCGAGTGTAGTCAGCCGTGATCCGCGCCACCCCACCGGGCGTCGCTAGACTGGGCGGTCGAGCCAGCAGACGAGATCCAGACCTGAGGAGGCGTGATGGCAGGACATTCCAAGTGGGCGACCACCAAGCACAAGAAGGCCGTCATCGACGCGCGGCGCGCCAAGGCGTTCGCGAAGTACATCAAGAACATCGAGGTCGCGGCACGTGCCGGCGGACCCGACGTCGCCGGCAACCCCGCCCTCGACCTGGCCGTGTCCAAGGCCAAGAAGGCCTCGGTGCCCAACGACAACATCGACCGCGCCGTCAAGCGCGGCGCCGGCCTCACCGGCGAGGTCATCGACTACGCCGAGATCATGTACGAGGTCCGCGGCCCCCAGGGCTCGGCGCTGCTGGTCGAGTGCCTGACCGACAACAAGAACCGCGCCGCCGCGGACGTGCGCGCGGCCGTCACCCGCAACGGCGGCACCATGGCCGACTCCGGCTCCGTCTCCTTCCTCTTCGAGCGCAAGGGCCTCGTGCGCCTGCCCGCCGAGGGCAACACCGAGGACGGCCTGCTCGAGGCCGTGCTCGAGGGCGGCGCCGACGCCGAGGAGGTCGTCGTCTCCGGCGACTCCTTCGAGATCCTCTCGGACCCCTCCGACCTGCAGTCCGTGGCCAAGGCCCTCGACGAGGCGGGCGTGGAGTACGAGTCCGACGAGCTCGAGTTCGTCCCCACCATGAAGGTGGACCTGGACGCGTCGGGCGCCCGCACCTTCCTGAAGCTGGCCGATGCCCTCGAGGACCTCGACGACGTCCAGAACGTCTTCTCGAACGTGGACATCGCCCCCGAGGTCCTCGCCGAGCTCGACGAGGACTGATCGCGCTGAGCGCGCGCCGGCCCGCCGACGTCGTCCGGATCCTCGGGGTGGACCCGGGGCTCACCCGCTGCGGGATCGCCGTGGTGGACGTGGACGCGCGACGGCGGGCCGCGCTCGTCCACGTCGAGGTCACGGGCACCCCGCCCACCGCCTCCCTGGACCAGCGCCTCCTGCGCATCGACGAGGCCGTCTCCGCGGTCCTTGCCGCACACCGGCCCGACCGCGCCGCCGTCGAGCGCATGTTCGCGAACACGAACACGCCGACCGTGCTGGGCACCGCCCAGGCCGCGGGCGTGGCGATCGCCGCGGCCGCGCGCGCCGGCGTCCCCGTGGGCCTGCACACCCCCTCCGAGGTCAAGGCCGCCGTCACCGGACACGGCGACGCGGGCAAGGAGCAGGTCACCACGATGGTCACCCGGATCCTCCGCCTCGACGCCCCGCCGCGCCCGGCCGACGCCGCCGACGCCCTCGCCCTGGCCATCGCCCACGGCTGGCGCGGCACCGCCCTCGGCGCGGCCGCCGGCCAGACCGGCCTCGACACCGCGGACCTCGCCTCCCGGGCGGGGCGCTCGCAGTTCGCCGCCAAGGCGCCCGCGCGCGCCCGCCCGCGGGGCCAGCTCACCGCCGCGCAGCGGGCCTGGCTCGACGCCGAGCGATCGGCGGGCGGTGGGCGTCGCCGGTAGGCCGCAGCCACGCCGGCGTTCGATGATATGTTCGAATCCGCGCCGACCGGCGTCCGTCCGTCCCGACAGGAGGGCCCCTCATGATCGCCTCGCTCAGCGGCACCGTGGAGCACGTGGCCCTCGACCGGGCGGTCATCGCCGTCGGCGGCCTGGGCGTGCAGTTCTCCGCCACCCCGCAGACGCTGTCCACCCTGCACGAGGGCCGGCCGGGGGCGGTGCAGACCCACCTCGTGGTCAAGGAGGACGCCCTGACCCTCTACGGCTTCGCGGACCGTGACGAGCGCGAGGTGTTCGAGGTGCTCATCACGGCCAACGGCGTGGGTCCCCGCCTCGCCCTGGCGATCCTCTCCGTCCACCACCCCGAGACCGTGCGCCGGGTGGTCACCGAGGAGGACGAGAAGACCCTCACCCGCGTGCCCGGCATCGGGCCGAAGATGGCGCGCAAGATCATCGTCGAGCTCTCCGGCCGCCTCGCACCCACCGGGGAGCCGGTGCCCGGGGCGGAGGCCGAGGCGAGCGACGAGCCGGCCGTCGAGACGGTCTGGCACGCCGACGTCGTGCAGGCGATGGCCGGCCTGGGCTGGTCCGAGAAGGAGGCGCTCAAGGCCGTCGAGGCCACCGTGGCGGCCCGCCCGGAGCTGGACGAGGGCCGCGACGTCGCCGCGCTGCTGCGCGCCACCCTGCGCGACGTCGGCATGGCCGGCTCTGTGCGAGGCGGGCGATGAGCGCGGAGTCCTCGCCGCTGTCCGCGGCGGCCGTCGACCCGGAGGAGCGCCGGCTCGAGGCCGCGCTGCGCCCCAGGCACCTGGACGAGTTCGTGGGCCAGATGCGCGTGCGCGAGCAGCTCGACCTCATGCTCGCCTCCGCCCGGCTGCGCGACCGCGCCGCGGACCACGTCCTGCTCTCCGGTCCGCCCGGACTCGGCAAGACCACGCTGGCGATGATCGTGGCCGCGGAGATGAACGCCCCCCTGCGGCTGTCCTCCGGCCCCGCGATCCAGCACGCGGGAGACCTCGCGGCCATCCTGTCCTCGCTCACCGAGGGTGAGGTGCTGTTCCTCGACGAGATCCACCGGATGTCCCGCCCGGCCGAGGAGATGCTCTACATGGCCATGGAGGACTTCCGGGTGGACATCGTGGTGGGCAAGGGCGCCGGCGCCACCTCGATCCCGCTCGAGCTGCCGCCCTTCACGCTCGTCGGCGCCACCACGCGGGCCGGCCTCCTGCCGGGGCCGCTGCGCGACCGCTTCGGCTTCACGGGCCATCTGGACTTCTACACCGAGGAGGAGCTCGAGCGCGTCCTGCGCCGCTCCGCCCTGCTGCTGGACATGCGGCTGGCCACGGAGGGGTACCGGCAGATCGCCCGGCGCTCGCGCGGCACCCCGCGCATCGCCAACCGCTTGCTGCGCCGTGTGCGGGACTGGGCGCTCGTGAAGGGGCTGGCCGAGGTCGGCGCGCACGACGCCGCCGCCGCCCTGGACATGTACGACGTCGACGGGCGTGGCCTGGACCGGCTCGACCGGTCCGTGCTCACCGCCCTGTGCACCACGTTCGGCGGCGGGCCCGTGGGGCTCAGCACGCTGGCCACCGCCGTGGGGGAGGAGTCCGAGACCGTGGAGACCGTGGCCGAGCCCTTCCTCATCCGCGAGGGCATGGTGGCGCGCACCCCCCGTGGCCGCGTCGCGCTGCCGGGGGCCTGGGAGCACCTGGGCCTCGCCGTCCCGGAGGCCACGCCGGGACCGTGACGCCCAGGGCGGGCCCCTACACTGGACAGGCCCGCCCACCCCGAGCATCAGGAGTCCCCCATGCCCGTCGCCACCGCCGCGACCCTGCCCGTGATCGCCCAGCAGGCCCAGGGGGGTGGCGGCAGCCTGCTCATGCTCGTCGCCTTCGCCGTGCTCGCGGTGATGCTCTTCCTCTCCTTCCGCAAGGGCAAGAAGGTGCAGCAGCAGCAGGCGCAGATGCGCAGCAGCCTCGCCCCGGGCGACGAGGTCATGACGGGCGCCGGCATCTTCGGCACCGTCGTGGCCGTGGACACCGCGGGCCAGCGGGTGACGCTGGAGACCGCCCCGGGCACCCGCATGGACGTGCACCTGCAGGGCGTCACCACCGTCGTGGAGCCCGAGACGGCCGCCGCGTCCGAGGCCCCGGCCGGTGTCGACCCCGCCGCCGCGCCCACCACGGACCCGTCCCGTCTGGATGACGCCCCCGGCACCGAGTACCGCGTCGACGACGCCGCCGACCCGCGTCCGCGCCGCGACGACCTGGCCTGAGGCCCACCCACCCCTGCACACGCGGCCCCGCCTGGCGGGGCCGCTCGAATGTGACGGAAGCACCTGAGCAATGGCGAAGAGAACACCCACCGGCTCCGCCGGGCGCACCCTGGCCTGGCTGGCCGCCCTCCTCGTGGTCCTGGCCGCGATCCTCGGTGGGGGCGTGGCCTCCGGCGCGGCCTCCTGGGCTCCCAAGCTCGCCCTCGACCTCGAGGGCGGCACGCAGATGGTGCTGGCTCCCGAGACCTCGACGGGCGAGTCCGTCACCCCCGAGCAGCTGGACCAGGCCGTGGAGATCATCCGCCAGCGTGTGGACGGCTCCGGCGTGGCCGAGGCGGAGGTCGCCACGCAGGGCTCCCAGAACGTGGTCGTCTCCCTGCCCGGGGTCCCGGACGAGGAGACCCGCCGCCTGATCCAGGCGTCCGCGGACATGCAGTTCCGCCCCGTGCTGCAGTCCGGCCCGGGGGAGGCCACCCCCGAGGACCAGCGCCTGCCCGAAGACCAGCTGCCGAAGCCCGACGGGGAGCCGGCGGACGCCTACGACCCGAACTGGGTCACCCCGGCCCTGCTGGCCGAGTTCCAGGCCACGGACTGCACCGCCCCGCGGGACCCGGCCGCGCCCCCGCCGCCGTCCGACCGGGCGATCGTCGCCTGCCAGCCCTCCGCGGAGCTCGCGGACGGCGCCGTCACGCCGGCCCAGAAGTACATCCTGGGCCCCGTGGTCATCCCGGGCACCCAGATCAAGGGCGCGTCCAACGGCATGGCCCAGGCCCAGGGCGGCGTCTCCACCAACCAGTGGGTCGTCAACATCGAGTTCGACGAGGAGGGCGCCAAGACCTTCACAGAGGTCACCCAGAAGCTCACCCCGTACCCCGAGGGCGACCCGCGCAAGCAGTTCGCGATCCTGCTGGACGGGGACGTGATCTCCGCGCCGCAGTCCAACGTGGTCATCACCAACGGCAGCGCGCAGATCAGCGGCCCCACCCTGAACGAGCAGACGACGAAGCAGTTGGCTGAGCAGCTCGACTACGGCTCCCTGCCGATCTCCTTCTCGATCGAGTCCGAGCAGCAGATCTCCGCCACGCTCGGCCGGGACCAGCTCTTCTGGGGCCTGATCGCCGGCCTGATCGGCCTCGGCCTTGTGGCCGTGTACCAGTTCTTCCAGTACCGGGCCCTGGGCCTGCTGACCTTCGCCTCGATCATCGTGGCGGGCGTGCTGACGTGGCTGGCCATCGCGATCCTGGGCTGGACGGACAACTACCGCCTGTCCCTCGCGGGCATCGCCGGGCTCATCGTGGCGATCGGTCTGACGGCGGACTCGTTCATCGTCTACTTCGAACGCATCAAGGACGAGCTGCGCGCGGGCCACACCGTGCCCGTCGCCGTGCACGAGGGCTGGAAGCGCGCCCGGCGGACGATCACCGCGTCCAAGGCCGTGAACCTGCTGGCCGCCGTCGTGCTGTACTTCGTGGCCGTCGGCAACGTGCGCGGCTTCGCGTTCACCCTCGGCCTCACCGCGATCGCCGACCTGATCGTGGTGTTCATGTTCACCCACCCGCTCATGGTGCTGCTGGCCCAGACCCGCTTCGTGGGCGAGGGACACCCGATGTCCGGACTGGACCCGTCGCTGCTGGGCGGGCCGTCCCTGTATCAGGGCGCCGGCCGCTTCCGCGAGCCCGCCACCGCCCCCCGCACCGGGCTCCCGGCGGAGGCCTCCGACGAGCCGGCCGATGACGCGGCGGCCGACGACGCCCCGCGGCCGCTCGTCGCGACGGGCGCCCCCCGCGCGGGCTCGTCCGCCCGGGGCGGCCGACGCTCGCGCACCGAGCCGCCCATGACGATCGCCGAGCGACGCCGCGCCGAGCGCCGCCGCCAGGAGGAGGACCAGTGAACCGCTTCGCCGACTGGGGCAACGCCCTCTACTCGGGCCGCATCTCCTACCCGTTCATCCAGCGCTGGCGGCGGTGGTTCGCCCTCGCCGCCCTGCTGCTCGTCCTCGCCGGCGGCCTGACCGCCCTCCGCGGTGGCTTCAACCTCGGCATCGAGTTCCGGGGCGGCTCCGAGTTCACCGTCTCGCAGACGGCCTCCACCGACGTGGCCGCGGGCGAGCGCGCCGTGACCGACGTGCTGGCCGACGGCCACGCCACCGTCACGAACGTCGCCCCGGGCACCGTGCGCGTCCAGACCGAGCAGCTCGACGACGCCCAGACCCGAGCCGTGGCCGCGAACCTGCAGGAGGCCTACGGCGTCGGCCAGGACCAGGTGACCTCGACCTTCGTGGGGCCGACGTGGGGCGCCGCGGTGTCGCAGCAGGCCCTGATCGGCCTGGTGATCTTCGTGGTGCTCGTGACCCTGTTCATGGCCGTGTACTTCCGCACCTGGAAGATGTCCCTGGCCGCCGTGCTCGGCATGCTCTACGTGGTCGCGCTGACCGCCGGCATCTACGGCGCCACCGGCTTCGAGATCACGCCGTCGGCCATCATCGGCTTCCTCACGATCCTGTCCTACGCGCTCTACGACACCGTGGTGGTCTTCGACAAGATCCGCGAGAACACGATCGGGGCCGAGGAGGACCCGGAGCGCTCCTTCGTCGAGAACGTGAACCTCGCGGTGAACCAGACGCTCGTCCGGTCCATCACGACCTCTGTCGTCGGCATCCTGCCGGTGGGCTCGATCCTGTTCATCGGCGCGGGGCTGCTCGGTGCCGGCACGCTGCGGGACATCGCGCTCGCGCTGTTCGTGGGCATCATCGTGGGCACCCTGTCCACCCTGTTCCTCCAGGCGCCGCTGTACGCCCTGCTGCGCCGCAACGACGCGGACGTGCGCGACCACGACGCCCGGGCCGCGGCCCGGGCCACCCGGGAGCGTGGCTCAGACGCGGTCACCGATCCCGACGTCGCCCCCTGGGACGACGGCGCACGGCTCTGACGGAGCCGCTGCGGCCCCGGTGGTCTTCCTGGGGCGGGGTGGGACGGGCGCGGGTAGACTCGCCGATCATCCCGGCCGGAGCGGTCGGGGCCGCACGAGTCAGGAGGCGTGGCCCATGAGCGAGCAGGACCCCACTCCCGTCCCGGTCCGGCCCCGCGGCCGGATCGCACGCCTGACCGGCCGGCACGCCACCGAGTACTCGCCCCTGCTCGAGCCGCTGATGCGCACGGTGCGGCAGCGAGCCACCAAGACCGAGCTGGCCGACATCGTCCGCGCCTTCGAGGTCGCCCGCGCGGCACACGAGGGGCAGATGCGGCGCTCCGGGGACCCGTACATCACCCACCCCGTCGCGGTCGCCACGATCCTCGCCGAGATCGGCGTGACGGGCCCGACGCTCCTGGCGGCCCTGCTGCACGACACCGTCGAGGACACGGACTACTCCCTGGAGCGCCTGCGCGCCGACTTCGGCTCCGAGGTCGCCCTCCTCGTGGACGGCGTGACCAAGCTGGACAAGGTGACCTACGGCGCCGCGGCGCAGGCCGAGACCGTGCGCAAGATGGTCATCGCGATGGCCCAGGACGTGAACGTCCTGCTCATCAAGCTCGCCGACCGGCTGCACAACGCGCGGACGTGGCGGTACGTCTCCCCGGAGTCCAGCGCGCGCAAGGCCCAGGAGACCTTGGACATCTACGCCCCGCTGGCCCACCGGCTCGGCATGAACACCGTCAAGTGGGAGCTCGAGGACCTCTCCTTCGCCGCCCTCAAGCCCAAGATGTACGCGGAGATCGTGCGCCTCGTGGGGGAGCGGAACCCGGAGCGGGAGAAGCACATCGCGGCGCTGCGCACCGTGATCGAGGATCATCTGCGCGAGCACCGGATCCGGGCGACCGTCACCGGACGGCCGAAGCACTACTACTCGATCTACCAGAAGATGGTGACGCGCGGGAAGGACTTCGACGACATCCACGACCTGACGGGCATCCGGGTGCTCGTGGACTCCGTGCGTGACTGCTACGCCGTGCTCGGCGCGATCCACGCCCGCTGGAACCCGGTCCCGGGTCGGTTCAAGGACTACATCGCGGTCCCGAAGCTGAACATGTACCGCTCCCTGCACACCACGGTGATGGTGCCGGGCGGCAAGCCGGTGGAGATCCAGATCCGCACGCAGGAGATGCACCGCCAGGCCGAGTACGGCGTCGCCGCGCACTGGCGGTACAAGGCCCAGGCCGCCGGCCAGGCGCCGGTGCAGGCCACGCCGGCCTGGCTGCGCTCGGTGATGGACTGGCAGGCGGACACCCGGGACCCGGACGAGTTCCTCGCCTCGCTGCGCACCCAGATCGGGGCGGACGAGGTGTACGTCTTCACGCCGAAGGGGGAGATCCGCACCCTGCCGGCCGGCTCCACGCCCGTGGACTTCGCCTACGCCATCCACACCGACGTCGGCCACCGCACCATCGGTGCCCGGGTCAACGGCAAGCTCGTCCCACTGTCCACGCCGCTGAGCCACGGCGACACCGTGGAGGTCTTCACCTCGCGGGCCGAGGACGCGGGCCCGAGCCGGGACTGGCTGGGCTTCGTGGTCTCGCCACGGGCCCGGTCCAAGATCCGTCACCACTTCGCCACGCAGCGCCGCGGCGAGCAGGCCGACCGGGGACGCGAGTCGCTGACCCGTCAGCTGCGCAAGGCCGGCATGACCGTGCAGCACGTGCTCGGCGGCGAGGAGCTGGTGCAGGTGGCCACGGATCTCGGCTACGCGGACCTCGACGGGCTGTTCGTGGCCCTCGGCGACGGTCACGTGTCCGCGCAGTCCGTGCAGGAACGCGTCGCGGAGCGCCTCGCTCCGCCGACGCCGACGCAGGCCGAGCCGGAGGGCGAACTGACCGTCGGCGAGGTGGACCTGCAGGAGCTGGTCCCGGCTCAGGCGCGGCGCGCCCCCGCGCGGGCCACCAACGACGCCGGCGTGCTCGTGGACGGCGACGGCGGTGTCATGGCCAAGCTGGCCCGGTGCTGCAACCCGGTGCCGCCGGACGCCATCGACGGGTTCGTCACCCGCGGCTCCGGGGTCTCCGTGCACCGGGTCGACTGTCCCAACCTGGCGACCCTGCTCGCGCAGGAGCCGGAGCGCCGCACCCCGGTCAGCTGGGCGCCGTCGCGGGACACCGTCTACCTGGTGGAGATCCAGATCGAGGCGCTGGACCGCAAGTCGCTGCTCTCCGACGTCACCCGGGTCCTCTCCGAGAACCACGTGAACATCCTCTCGGCCTCCGTGAACACCACCCGCGACCGCGTCGCGATGAGCCGGTTCGTCTTCGAGATGGGCGACCCCGGTTCCTCGGCCACGTGATCGACGCGGTGCGCCGCATCGACGGCGTCTTCGACGTGCACCGCACCTGAGCCACCCGGCCTCAGCCGGGGACGTCCAGCGCCGCCAGCAGCGCGCCCAGCCGGCGCCGGGCCGCCACGACGCCGGCACGGCGGGTCCGGCGGGCCAGCCGCTCCCGCAGCCCGGCCGCGCCGTGGGCGCCGATCACGGCCGCGGCGCGCCGCGCCGCATCCGGATCGGCGCTGAGCAGCAGGTCTTCGACCGTCCGGGCGGGCGTCGTGACCCGCACGGGGCCGAACCGGAGCACGTCGTGCTCGGCGGGGGCGACGCCCGTGGCATCGGCCGCGACGTCCGACTGCGTGAGCGTCCAGGGCAGCAGGCCCCCGCCGGCGGGGCGCCGGTGGAAGTGCGGCACGGCCGCGTGCAGCCGCCCGGGCGCCGCGCCGCCGGCCAGGATCCAGGCCGCCGACGGGCCGATCGCGGTCCAGCCGGCGGCCAGGAGCGGGCCGCCGAGGGTCCACAGGGCAGCGGCCCGGACCGCGGGATCGTCCGCGGCGTCCGGCCGCGCCCACACCCCGGGCAGCAGCGGCCGCACGGCGCCCCGCGCGCCGAGCGCCTGCAGCTCCGGCTCCGTGAAGGGGTCGCCCGCCAGCACGAGCGCCCCGGTCGGGGCGGTCTCCTCGATCGTCACGGTCGTCATGCCCGGATCCTGCCAGAGACGGGGACGCCCCCGCGGCCGCCTGTGGACAGACGGGCCGCGGGGGCGTGCTCGAGACGGGTGGGACTCAGCGGAGCTCGGAGGCCGAGGCCTCGAGGGCCTGCTTCCACTGCAGGCGCGCGTCGAGCGCCTCCTGGGCCTTCTTGACGGCGCGCTGGTCGCCCTGGGCCTGGGCCCGGGCGAGATCCGCCTCCAGCCCGGCGATGGTCTCCTCGAGCTGCGTGAGGGCGGAGTTCGTGCGGGCCTTGGTCTCCGGGTCGGTGCGGCGCCAGTGCTCCTTCTCCGCCTGCTTGAGGGCGTCCTCGAGCTTGCGGAAGCCCTCCTCCATGCGACGGACGTCCCCGCGGGGCACGCGGCCGGCATCCTCCCACCGCCCGCGCAGCTCGTTGAGCGCGCGCCGCCCGGCCTTGACGTCCGTGAAGGGGAGCAGCTTCTGGCCGTCGGCGAGGATCTGCTCCTTCACCTTCAGGTTGGCCCCGTACTCGCGGTCGATCTCCTGGTTCGCGGCCTTGCGGGCGGCGAAGAAGACGTCCTGGGCGGCGCGGAAGCGGGCCCAGAGGGCGTCGTCCTCCTTGCGGGAGGCCCGGGGGGCGCGCTTCCACTCGTCCATCAGGTCGCGGTACTTGCCGGCGGTCACGCCCCAGTCGGTGGACGTGGACAGCTCCTCGGCGCGGGCGATGAGGCGCTCCTTGACCTGCTTGGCCTCGGCCGAGGCGGCGTCCAGCCGGGAGAAGTGGGCGCGGCGGGTCTTGTCGAACGTGGTGCGGGCGCCGCGGAAGCGCTTCCACAGGTCGTCCTCGACCGACTTGGCCAGACGCGGACCGGCCTTCTGGGCGGCCTTCCACTCCTCGAACAGCTCCGTCATGCGCTTGGACGCGGTCTTCCAGGGCATCCGCTCGGCCGGGGTCTGGGCGAAGGTCTCGGCCTCGGCGACGATGGCCTCGCGGGTGGCCAGCTGCTCGGCCTGGGCGGCCTGCCGGGCCTCCTGTTCCGCGGCGCGGTAGTCGCCCAGGAGGGTCTCCAGGGCCGCCAGGCGGGTGCGGAGGGCGTCCATGTCGCCGACCATGTGGCGCTCGTTCACCGCGGTCGTCATCTGACCCAGCGCCCGGCCCAGCTCACTCGAGGGGGCGCCGGCGGCGATGCGCTGCTCGAACAGGGCCATCTGGGCGCGCACGTCGTCGTACTTGCGCACGAAGTACGCCAGCGCGTCCTCGGTGCTCGCGTCCGGCACCTGGCCGACCGCGTGCTCCTCCTGCCCGTCCAGCAGCGTGACGTGGCCGTCCTCGCTCACCCGGGCGAACCTGGCGGCCTCCTCCACCGGGGTGGGCGGCACGGTCGGGGCCACGACGGGGGCC
>NZ_VIGS01000054.1:0-15533 GCF_006704135.1 Micrococcus sp. R8502A1 | reverse complement strand
GGGTTTCGCCGGGGCGTGGGCGCTCTCAGGTTGGGATACGTCCACGTCCACGTCCGGCATGATCCGGTCGAGCCAGCGCGGCAGCCACCACGCCTTCTCGCCGAGCAGGTGCATCAGCGCCGGCATCAGGAGCAGGCGCCCCACGAACGCGTCCAGCAGCACGCCGAAGGCCAGGCCGAAGCCCATCGGGCGGATCATCGCGTCGTGGGCGAAGATGAACCCGCCGAACACGGAGATCATGATGATCGCCGCGGCGATCACGACGGCCCGGCCCGAGCGCAGGCCGGTCAGCACGGCCTGGCGGGCGGGCAGGCCGTGGGCGTAGGCCTCGCGCATGCCGGAGGCGATGAACAGCTGGTAGTCCATGGCCAGGCCGAACAGCACGCCGATCATGATGGTCGGCAGGAAGCTGAGCACGGGGCCGGGGTTGTGGACCCCGAACACCGAGCCGAGCCAGCCCCACTGGTAGATGGCCACCACGCCGCCCATGGCGGCGAACATGGAGAGCACGAACCCGCCGGTGGCGATCAGCGGCACCAGGATCGAGCGGAACACCAGCACCATGATCAGCAGGGACAGGCCCACCACCACGCCCAGGTAGAGGGGCAGGGCGTCGGAGAGCTTCTCCGAGACGTCGATGAACCCGCTGGTCATGCCGGCCACGCCGAGGTTGGAGGCCTCGCCGGCCGGCTCGGTGGCGCGCAGGTCGCGCACCAGCTCCTCGGTGGAGACGGCGTTCGGGCCCTCCTCGGGCAGCACCTGGAACATGGTGACGGTGCGGTCCTCGTTGAAGCCCGCGGGCACCACGGCGTGCGCGTGCTCGAGGCCGGCGAGCTGCTCGCCCACCGCCAGGCGGGCGTCCTCGGCCGCGTCCTCGTCCAGGCCGGCGGGCAGGTCCACGGTCACCACGAGCGGGCCGTTGTAGCCCTCGCCGAACTTCTCGGCGGTGAGCTCGTACGCAACCTGCGAGTCGGAGCCCTCCGGCTCGGACCCGCCGTCCGGCAGGCCCAGGCGCATCGAGCCGACCGGCAGGGCCACGAGCACCAGCAGGGCGACGGCCGCCAGGGCCGAGGCGATCGCGGCCGGGGTGGACATGGTCGAGCGGCGCCCGGCGCGGCGCACGGCGGCGGAGCCCTCGGCGACGGAGGCGGGACCCTCGTCGGCGAGGCGGGCCCGCTCCTTCTTCGAGAGGATCCGCATCCCGGCCAGGGAGAGCAGGGCCGGGGTCAGGGTGACGGCCACCAGCACGGCCACGGCCACGCAGACCGCGCCCACGGTGCCCATCAGGCCCAGGAACGGGATGCCGGTGACGTTCAGGCCCACGAGGGCGACGATCACGGTGATGCCGGCAAACACCACGGCGTTGCCGGAGGTGCCGTTGGCCAGCGCGATCGACTCGTGCAGGCCCGTGCCGCGACGCAGCTCCTGGCGGTGCCGGTTGACGATGAACAGCGCGTAGTCGATGCCCACGGCCAGGCCCAGCATCACCCCGAGCACCGGGGTCACGGAGATCATCTCCACGGCGGAGGAGAACGCGAGCGCCCCGGCGGCGCCCACGCCCACGCCCACCAGCGCGTTGACCAGCGGCAGACCCGCGCCCACGAGGGTGCCGAGCATGACCACCAGCACGATCGCGGCGACCACGAGGCCCACGACCTCGCCCGGGCCGAGCAGGGAGGACACGGTGGCGTTGAGCTCCTGGGAGGGATGCACGGCGACGCCGTCGATGTCCGCGCCGGTGAGGGCGCCGGTGACCGCCTCCTTGTCCTCGGCGGTGACGTCCGGGGTCGGCGTGGTGAAGGTGACGATCCCGACGGCGGTGCTGCCGTCCTCGGACACGGTGCGGAAGTCCTCCGCGAGGGCCAGGGTGCGCTCGCCGCGCTCGGCCTCGACGCGGCCGTCGTCCAGCTCGGCGCGGCCGTCGGCGAGGTCGGCCTCGGCCTGGTCCAGGCGCTCCGCGCCGGCGGCCAGCTGGGCCCGGCCGTCCTCGAGCTCGGCGACGCCGCGCTCGTACTCGGCCCGGCCCTCGTCGATCTTCTGCTGCTGCGCGTCGAGCTCGGCCTCGGCCGCGTCCAGGGCCTGCTGCCGTCCCGCGGCCACCTGCTCGCGGCCGGCCTCGAGCTCGGCCTCGGACTCCTGCAGCTGCTGCCGGCCGGCGGCGAGTCGGGCGGCGCCGTCGTCGGCCTCGGCCTGGGCCGCCGCGAGCTGTTCGGCGCCCGCGTCGGCCTCGGCCTGGGCGGCCTCCAGCTGGGCGCGGGCGGCGTCGGCCTGGTCCTGACCGGCCGCCAGCTGTGCCTCGCCGGCGGCGAGCTGCGCCTCCTGGTCGGCGAACTGCGCGGCGACCTGCTCCGCCGGGACGCCGGCGGCCTCGGCCTCGGCCAGGGCGGCGTCCCGGGCCTGCTCGAGCTCGGTGCGGCCCGCGGCCAGCTGCTCGGCCCGGGCGTCGAGCTCGGCCTGCCCGGCCTCGAGCTCGGCCCACCGGGCGTCGAGCTCGGCCTGCGCGGCCTCGAGCTCCTGACGCTGTGCGTCGAGCTTGGCCTGGCCGGCCTCGAGGCGCTCCGCCTGCTCCTCGAGCTCGGCGCGGCCGGCGTCGAGCTGCTCCTGGCCTTCGGCCACCTGCTGCTCGGCCTCCCGGAGCGGGGCCAGGGCCTCGGCCGGCAGGGCGTCCAGGCCACGCTCCTCGAGGTCGGCGCGCGCGGCGTCGAGCTTCGCCTGCCCCTCCTCCAGCTGGGCGGCGGCCTCGGCCAGGCGCTGCTCGCCCGCGTCGGCCTCGGCCGTGCGACGCTCGAGCTCGGCCCGGCCGTCCTCGATCTCCTGGCGTCCGTCCGCGAGGCGCTGCTCGCCGTCGGCCAGCTCGGTGCGGCCCTCGTCCAGCCGGGTGCGGGCGTCGTCCTGCTGGGCCTGGGCCTCGAACGGGTCCACGACGCCCTCCACGGCCGGCTGCTCGGCGACGTCGTCCAGCAGGGCGGTGATCTGCTCGCGCTGGGCGTCGGTCAGGGGGGAGCCGTCCTCGGTGGTGAACACGACCTGGCCCCTGCCGCGGGAGG
Organism: Micrococcus sp. R8502A1; assembly: GCF_006704135.1. Taxonomy (NCBI): domain Bacteria; kingdom Bacillati; phylum Actinomycetota; class Actinomycetes; order Micrococcales; family Micrococcaceae; genus Micrococcus; species Micrococcus sp. R8502A1. The sequence continues at coordinate 12,486 of NZ_VIGS01000054.1, read as the reverse complement.
CTTCGGGGAACTCCTCCTTGAGACGGTCCGTGACCTGGGCGGTGGGGGTGCCGGGGATGGTGACGGTGGAGGAGAGCGTGCCGCCGAAGGCGAGGAACCCGCCGACGGCGAGGGCCAGGGCGAGCACCCAGGCGAGGATCACGAGGAGGGGGCGGCGGGCGGCGCCGAGGCCGAGACGGTAGAGCAGTGTCGCCATGGGAAGGGGAGGTCTCCTTGCGCTGGGGTGGGACGCGGCCGGACGCGGCGCGCCGCCTCCGATGCTACACCTAAGCGGAGCGAACCGCTCCGGTCCGGGCGGCGCCGCCGTCAGGTGGAGGGCAGGCGCAGGATCAGGTCCGCCGCGGCGCGCGGGGCGTGCCGGGCCAGGTAGTCCTCCTCCTGTGCGGCCCAGCGGTCCCAGTGCGGGGCGAAGGTCTCGCCGTCCCGGGCCAGCGCCCGCGTGCGCCGGGCGGGGGTCTCGAGCTCGAGCCACACCGCCAGGTCGAGCAGCGGTCGGGCGGCGGAGCTGAGCGCGCCCACGCCCTCGCACACCACGACGTCGGCCGGCGCGGTCCACCGCGGCGGGCCGGGGGCGGCGCGGTGCCAGTCCCACGTGGTCCAGGTCGCCGTGCCCCGCTCCCGCAGCGCGCGGACGGCGGCCGGATAGGGGCCGTCGTCGCCCACCGCCGCGGCCAGCCCGTCCCAGCCCCGGTACATGGACTCGATCTCGATCACCTCGACCCGCGCGAACGGTGCGATCCGGGCCGCGAGCGCGGCGGCGAGGACGGTCTTGCCCGACCCCGAGCGGCCGTCCAGGCCGATGAGCGCCGGTCGGGTCACGGGTCCTCCGGGGCGGGGTCCGTCAGTGCGGCGGTGGCCGCCTCGAGCACCCGCACCGCGGCCCGCAGCTCCGCGGCGGAGAATCCCTCGAGGGCGGCGCTCAGCCGCTGGGACATCGGTTCGAACGCGCGCTGTCCGTCGCGGCGGGCCGTGTCCGTGTGCTCCACCAGCACGCGCCGCCGGTCGCCCTCGTCCCGGCGGCGGCGGACGTGGCCCGCGGCGGCCAGGCGGTCCACGAGGGCGGTGGCCGAGGCCCGGGTGAGGTGCAGGTGGGCGCCGAGGTCCGAGGCCGTGACGGGCTCACCGGCCTCCGCGCGGGCCATCAGGAGCGCGAGGGCTCTGAGGTCCGTGCGGTGCAGGCCGACGCCGCGGCCGGCCTCGTCGACGGCGTGCTCCGCGCTCTCGCTGAAGACGCGCAGCGCGTGGACCACGGCGAGGTGCTCCGCGGGGGCGGAGGGGGGCTGCGTGGTCATGGCCGGGAGTCTAGCCAGCCCCCATGGTTGTTTGATCATCGAACCATCCCCTACGCTCGGTGGCATGCCCACCCCGCCTGACCTCTCCGCCTTCCGCACCCCCGCCGCGCCGGGGCGTCCCCCTCGGGGGCTGCGGCTGGGCCTGGCCGCGGCGCTCGCCGTGGTCTGGTTCGCCGTGCTCGGCCTGGGCGGCCCCGTGTTCGGCAAGATCGGCGACGTCTCCTCGAACGACCAGGCCACCTTCCTGCCGGCGTCGGCCGAGTCCACCCGCGCGGGGGAGGAGGCGGCGGCGTTCCAGGACGGCGAGGCCGTGCCCGCCGTCGTCGTGGGTCCGGCGAGCACCGCGGACCCCGCGGCCGCCTTCCCCGCGCTCGCGGACCTCGCGGGCCGGCTGGGCGAGGTGCCGGGCGTGGCCGACGTCGCCGGCCCGATCCCCTCCGACGACGGCGCGGCGGTGCAGTTCCTGGCCTTCGTCGACTCCTCGGCCGGGGCCGAGCGGCCCGTGGCCGACGTGGTGGCCGACCTGCGGGAGGTCGTGGCGGACCCGGCGGCCGCCGAGCCCGCCCTCGCCGGGACCGTGGCCGCGGACACCGAGTGGCACGTGGGCGGTCCGGCGGGCCTGGTCGCGGAGCTGGGCGGCGCGTTCGCGGGGATCGACGGGCTGCTGCTCGTGGCGCTCGTGGTGGTGTTCGTGATCCTCGTGGCGGTCTACCGCTCCGTCCTGCTGCCGGTCCTCGTGCTCCTGACGGCCGTGGCCGCGCTCTGCGGCGCGATCGTGGCCGTCTACGGGATGGCCGTGGCGGGCTGGATCCAGCTCAACGGCCAATCCCAGGGCATCCTCTCGATCCTCGTGATCGGCGCGGCCACGGACTACTGCCTCCTGCTCGTGGCCCGGCACCGCGAGGAGCTGCTGGTCCGGGCGGACGTCGGGGAGGCGCTGCGGGCCGCCGTGCGCGGGTCCTTCGGCGCGATCACCGCGTCCGCCTCGACCGTGGCCCTCGCCCTGCTGATCCTGATGGCCTCGGACCTCAACTCGACGCGTTCCCTCGGCCCCGTGGCCGCCACGGGTGTGGCGTTCGCGTGGCTCGCCGCCCTGACCCTGCTGCCGGCGCTGCTGCGGCTGACCGGGCGGGCCGCCTTCTGGCCCACGATCCCGTCCCCCGAGCGCGCCCGCCGTCGCGCGGAGCGCCATGCCGCCCGGGGCCGGGCCTTCACCCCGCCGTTCGACGGCGCGGGCCGACCCGTCGCCGGCCTCGAGGAGGACCACGGGGTGTGGACGCGGGTGGGCGCCGTCGTCGCGCGCCGGCCCCGTCTCGTCTGGGTCGCCACGACGGTCGTGCTCCTCGCCCTCTGCGGCGGTCTGCTGCAGCTGCGCGCGGACGGCGTCGCCCAGGAGGACGTGCTGCTCGGCGACTCCGACGCCCGGCAGGCCCAGGCCCTGCTGAGCGAGCACTTCGACGCCGGCGCGGGCGCTCCCGCCCAGATCCTCGCGCCGGCCGGGGACGCCGAGGCGGTGCTCGCCGCCGTCGCGGAGGACCCCGGCGTGGCCGAGGCGGAGGTCACCGCGGACGCCCCCGGGACCGCCGCGGTCCCGCCCCCGAGCGCGCTCGAGGCGGAGGGCGGGACGGGCGCCGCGTCCGCGCCGGAGCCGCAGCCTCGCGTGGTGGACGGCCGCGTGCTGGTCTCGGCCACCCTGGCGGACCCGGGCGAGTCCCTCGCCGCGCAGCAGACCGTGGCCCGCCTGCGCGACCGGCTCGCGGATCTCCCCACCTCGGGCGAGATCCTCGTGGGCGGCCCGGCGGCCCAGGCGTTGGACACGAACGTCACCACGCAGCGCGACCTGCGGGTCGTCATCCCGCTGATCCTCGCGATGCTGCTGGTCATCCTCGCGGTGCTGCTGCGCTCGCTCCTGGCGCCCGTGCTGCTCGTGGCGGCCACCGTGGTCAGCTTCGGTGCGGCCCTGGGCGTCTCGGCCCTCGTGTTCCGGCACGTGTTCGGCTTCGAGGACGCCGACCCCACCGTGCCGCTGTACGGCTTCGTCTTCCTCGTGGCCCTCGGGATCGACTACACGATCTTCCTGATGACCCGGGCGCGGGAGGAGACGCCGCGGCACGGCACGCGGGCGGGCGTGCTGCGCGCCCTCACCGTCACGGGCGGGGTCATCACCTCGGCCGGCGTCGTGCTGGCGGCCACCTTCGCCGCGCTCGCGGTGATCCCGCTGATGTTCATGGTGCAGCTGGCGTTCATCGTGGCCTTCGGCGTGCTGCTGGACACCCTGGTGGTGCGCACGCTGCTGATCCCGGCCCTCGTGTGGGACATCGGCCCGAAGGTCTGGTGGCCGGCCAAGGCCGCCTGACCTGGTCGGTCCCGGACCCTTCCCGACGACGGCCCGCACCTCCTCCGCCGAGGTGCGGGCCGTCGTCGTCCCGACACGGCGGGCGTGGGGCGTCGGTCAGTCGCCGAGGGTGAAGTCCACCATCAGCAGGTGGGACAGCGCCACGGAGTGACCGGAGTGGGAGTGGAAGGGCTTGCCCAGCGCGCGCAGGGCCTCCACTGTGCGGTCTGTGCGCGCCATGGCACGGCCCATGATGAAGCGACGCACCTCCGGGCGGGCGGCGGCCCGGTCGATGTCCTGCAGCCAGCGCTGGAAGCCGGCGGACAGGGGATCGTCCGGGTCGGCTGTCTCGACCGTGTCGTCGCCGTAGGCCGTGCCGGCGGCGAGCCGGTCCGAGGCGGGCAGGACGAGCAGGCTCTCGAGCTCCTGCGCGGTGGGTGCCTTGCGGGCGTTGTCGTAGTCCACGTCCTTGAGCCCGGGGGCGAGTGACTCCATGACGTCGAAGTAGAAGCGGCGGCGCACGTCCTGGGGGAGGGAGGTGAGGGCCCGGATCGCGTACTTCGAGTTGAGCGGCATGAACAGCGGGCGGGCCTTCGGGATGTGGCCGAAGTGGAAGCGGTTCCGGAACTCGAGGTAGTGTTGGATGCTCGGCACGACGCCCGGGGCGGTCTGCTTCAGTTGCTCCTGCGTGGTGGCCATCTCCTCCTGCCAGAGGGCGAAGTCGGCGGCGGGCATCTTCTCCTTGAACGGCTCCAGCAGGCGCAGCGGCTCGGCATGCCGGTAGTACTGCTTGATGGTGCCGCCACCGCCGCCGTGTGCATGCACCTCGAACGGGTTCTGGAACGTCGACGACATGTAGACCGGGGTGTACACGCCGAGGCTGTTCTCCCGCCAGTGGCGGTAGGCGCGGGACCCGGACACCAGGGTGCGGGTGGGCGGCTTGGGGCCGTTCACCGTCAGGCCGTGGGCCTCGGCGATCCCCTTTGCGACGGCCAGATCCTCCTTCTGGTTGACGCCCGAGTGCAGCCAGAACCGGTCCGAGTCCGTGCGGAACAGGCCGGACTCGAGGAGGAACGCGAACACCGTGCGGGAGTCCACGCCGCCGCTGAGGTCCGCGGTGAAGGTGACCCGCGGGTCCGCGAGCAGGGCGCGGGTGCGCCCGCGCCAGACGTCGAGGTACTCCTGGAGCGCCGCCTCGTACTCGAGCGGCTGGAGCTCGGGGGCGCGCTCGAGGGAGAGGACGCTGCCGCGGATCACCACGACGGTGCCGACCGGCAGGAGTCGGATCTCGTCGAACGGGGTCTGGAAGATGGACAGCTGCATGGTCAGCGTCTGGCGGAGGGCGAACGGACGGAGCCTGCCGAGCCGGGGCGTGAGCGTCATGCCCTCGGTGCGCAGGTGCTCCACCAGCCCGCTGTAGGAGGAGCCGAGCGCCCAATCGTCGCCGCTGCGGTAAAGGAAGAGACGGCCCAGACCGCTGGCGTCCGTGCCCACCTCGAAACGGCGGCCGAAGAGCCTGCCCGCCCGGCGTGCGACCACGTAGCAGCCGTCCTCGCCGGGGCCGACGGTGCGGCCGGTGCGCGCGCGATACGCAGTCATGCCCGCGGGCCCGTGCACGTAGTCCGTGCCGACGAAGGCGTATCCCTCGAACTGCTCTTTGGGTCGCATGCGACTCGAGAGGATGAGCACGTGTCACTCCTGGGTTGCGGGTCCGATTTCCAGAAGTCTAGTCAGCACCTGTGCGCCGGCACCGAGAGGGGCTCGGCAGGGCGCCCGCGAGATGCCTGAGAGGGGGATTCACGGAGGGTGTGACGAGGATCACCGACGGGCGGGAATGAAGCGCACGGGGGTGTGGTTGCACTGCACGACACCAGAACATGAGTCGAGGTGACTCAGGTTTCTTGACAGACCTTCCGCCCCGGTGGCAGGTTGAGTCCAGAACGCTCAAGGGCGGCCGGCACCGGTCGGCCGCGGTCACCTCGAGCAGCAGTCGACGAAAGGACACATGATGTCGCGAGCAGTGGGTATCGATCTTGGCACCACCAACTCCGTGGTTGCCGTCCTCGAGGGTGGCGACCCGGTCGTCATCGCGAACGCCGAGGGCGCCCGCACCACCCCGTCCGTCGTCGCGTTCTCCAAGGGCGGGGACGTCCTGGTCGGCGAGGTCGCTAAGCGCCAGGCCGTCAACAACCCCGAGCGCACCTTCGCGTCCGTCAAGCGCCACATGGGCACCGACTGGACCACCGAGGTGGACGGCAAGAAGTACACCCCGCAGGAGATCTCGGCCCGCACGCTGATGAAGCTCAAGCACGACGCCGAGGAGTACCTGGGTGAGAAGGTCACCGACGCGGTGATCACCGTGCCCGCCTACTTCAACGACGCCGAGCGCCAGGCCACCAAGGAGGCCGGCGAGATCGCGGGCCTGAACGTCACCCGTATCATCAACGAGCCCACCGCGGCCGCCCTGGCCTACGGCCTGGAGAAGGGCAAGGAGGACGAGCTCATCCTGGTCTTCGACCTGGGCGGCGGCACCTTCGACGTGTCCCTGCTCGAGGTCGCCAAGGACGAGGACGACTTCGCCACCATCCAGGTGCGCGCCACCGCCGGCGACAACCGCCTCGGCGGCGACGACTGGGACCAGCGGATCGTGGACTGGCTGCTCCAGCAGGCCAAGTCCAAGGGCGCGGACCTGTCCAAGGACAAGATCGCCCTGCAGCGCCTGAAGGAGGCAGCGGAGCAGGCCAAGAAGGAGCTCTCCTCGGCCACCTCCACCAGCATCTCGCTGCAGTACCTGTCCGTGACCCCCGAGGGCCCGGTGCATCTGGACGAGCACCTGTCCCGCGCCAAGTTCCAGGACCTCACCAAGGACCTGCTCGAGCGCACCCGCAAGCCGTTCGAGGACGTCATCAAGGAGGCCGGCGTCAAGGTCTCCGACATCGACCACGTGATCCTCGTCGGCGGCTCCACCCGCATGCCCGCCGTCTCCGAGCTCGTGAAGGAGCTGACCGGCGGCAAGGAGCCCAACAAGAGCGTGAACCCGGACGAGGTCGTCGCCATCGGCGCGGCGGTGCAGGCCGGCGTGCTCGCCGGTGAGCGCAAGGACGTGCTCCTGATCGACGTGACCCCGCTGTCGCTGGGCATCGAGACCAAGGGCGGCGTGATGGCCAAGCTCATCGAGCGCAACACGGCCATCCCGACCAAGCGCTCCGAGACGTTCACCACGGCCGAGGACAACCAGCCCTCCGTGTCCATCCAGGTCTTCCAGGGCGAGCGCGAGTTCACCCGGGACAACAAGGCGCTGGGGACCTTCGAGCTGACCGGCATCGCCCCGGCCCCGCGCGGCATGCCCCAGATCGAGGTCACGTTCGACATCGACGCGAACGGCATCGTGCACGTCTCCGCGAAGGACAAGGGCACCGGCACCGAGCAGTCGATGACCATCACGGGCGGCTCCTCGCTGTCCCAGGAGGACATCGACCGCATGGTCAAGGACGCCGAGGCCCACGCGGACGAGGACAAGAAGCGCCGCGAGGCCGCCGACCGCCGCAACCAGGCGGAGCAGTCCGCCTACTCCGTTGAGAGGCTCCTGCAGGACAACGGCGACAAGCTGCCCGAGGACGTCAAGACCGAGGTGCAGGCCGACGTCGACGCCCTGAAGGCCGCCCTGGAGAAGCAGGACAACGACGACGAGGTCGCCGCCGCGTTCGAGAAGCTCCAGGCCTCCCAGGTCAAGATCGGCGAGGCCCTCTACGCCCAGCAGGGCGCGGAGTCGGCCGACGCCGGCGCCGAGTCCGCCGCCCCGCAGGGCGACGATGAGGACATCGTCGACGCCGAGGTGGTCGACGAGGACGACGAGAAGAAGGCCTGACACCCCGGGGCCGGGGCGGGCGTCCACGCCCGCCCCGCCCGGAGGCCCACGACGCCGGCGGGCCGGCCCGGCAGCGCCCCTGCCGGGCCAGCTCGCCGGCCTTCCCGCACCACCCCCGCGCGGCGGACCCGCCGCGCCCACCCGCTTCGAAAGGACACACCATGAGCGCCGACCAGCAGCGTCCGCACGGCTCCTCCGACGCCGAGCGCGGCTCCGAGGAGGAGCCCATCGTGTTCAACGACCGTCGCCGCATCGACCCCGAGACCGGTGAGCCCCGCGTCTCCGCCGAGAGCGCGGCCGAGCAGGCCGAGGACGGCGACGCCCTCGCCCAGGCCGAGCGCATCCTCGACGAGGCCGGCGCGGAGGCCGGGACCGAGGCGCCGCAGCCCGCGGCCTCGGACCGCGAGGCCGAGCTCGAGACCGACCTGCGACGTCTGCAGGCCGAGTTCGTGAACTACAAGCGTCGCGTGGACCGCGACCGCGACCTGGCCAGGGACGCCGGCGTGCTCAAGGCCGTCACCGCGCTGCTGCCGGTGCTCGACGACATCGACGCCGCCCGCGCCGCCGGCGACCTGACGGACGGCCCGTTCGCCGCCATCGCGACCAAGCTCGACACCGTCCTGGCCGGCCTCGGCCTCGAGCGCCACGACCAGGCGGCGCTGGCCGGCGTCGAGTTCGACCCGGCCCTGCACGAGGCCGTGATGCGCCAGCCGCACGCGGAGGTGCCCGCGGACCACGTGGTCCAGGTCTTCCGCAACGGCTACGTCCGGGACGGCCGCGTGCTGCGCGCCGCCCAGGTGATGGTCTCCGCCGGAGACGAGTGACCCCGTCGGCCGGCGGCCCACCCCGCCGCCGGCCGACCCCCTGACCGATGCACACGAGAGGAGGCACCATGGCCTCGCAGGATTGGATGGACAAGGACTTCTACGCGACCCTGGGGGTGTCCAAGGACGCCTCCGATGCGGATGTGAAGAAGGCCTACCGCAAGCTCGCCCGCACCCACCACCCGGACCAGAACCCCGGGGACGAGGCGGCCGAGAAGAAGTTCAAGGAGATCTCGGAGGCGTACGCCGTCCTGAGCGACCCCCAGGAGCGCCAGGAGTACGACGCGATCCGCGCGATGGGCGGCGGCGCCCGGTTCTCCGCCCCGGGCGGTGCCGGCGGCGGCGGCTTCGAGGACGTCTTCGGCGGCATGTTCGGCGGCGGGGGCGGCCCCCGCACCACGCAGTCCGGGCCCGACCTGTCGGACCTGTTCAGCGGGATGTTCGGCGGCGCCGCCGGCCAGACCGGCGGCTTCGGCCCCGGCGGCTTCGGTGACGCCGGCTACGCGCGGCCGCGCCCCACGAAGGGCGCGGACCGCACCGCCACCACCACGATCTCCTTCCGCGGCTCGATCCAGGGCACCACGGTGTCCCTGCGCGGCCCGGACGGCGAGACGATCGAGGTGAAGATCCCGAAGGGCATCCGCGACGGCCAGAAGGTCCGTGCCCGCGGCAAGGGCTCGCCCGGCCCGGCCGGCCGCGGCGACCTGCTGGTCACCGTGCACGTGCGCGAGCACGAGTTCTTCCGCCGGGACGGGGACGACCTGCGGATCACCGTGCCGATCACCTTCCCCGAGGCCGCCCTCGGCGCCACGATCGAGGTGCCGACGCTGGAGCGCCCCGTGAAGGTGAAGGTGCCGGCGGGCTCCCAGTGTGGCCGCGTGCTGCGCCTGAAGGGCCGCGGTGTCGAGCGCGGGAAGACGACGGGTGACCTGCTCGTGGAGCTGCGCGTCACCGTGCCCACCACGCTCAACGACGACGCCCGCGCCGCCGTCGAGGCCCTGCAGTCCGCCACGGCCGGCGACGATCCGCGGCGGGAGCTGGCCCGGAGGGCAGCCTGGTGAGCGCCCGCGACGGCGCCGCCCGTGCGGACCGGGGCCGCGAGGGGGGTCCCGACCGGCACGCCCCGGTCTTCGTGATCTCCGTGGCCGCCGAGATGGCGGACATGCATCCGCAGACCCTGCGCCAGTACGACCGGCTCGGCCTCGTGGTCCCCGCCCGCCAGGACGGACGGCACCGCCGCTACTCCCTCGCCGACGTCGAGCGGCTGCAGACCGTGCAGGCCCTGAGCCGCGAAGGCATCTCGCTGGAGGGCATCCGCCGCGTGATCGCGCTGCAGCGCGAGGTCGAGCAGCTGCAGGACACCGTGGTCGAGCTGGCTGCCCAGGTGGACCGCCTCCACCACGCCTCCCGCCTGGCCCGCGTCTTCACCGTGGGCTCCGGCGGCGACGTCTCGGCCCGCTACGCCGACCGGATGGCCGCCCGCCGTCACGCCGCGGCACGGGCCGGGGCGGACACCGCGGGCGAGGCCCGCCCGAGCGGCCTGCGGAGGCTGCCCTCCGGCGGCGCCCGCCTCCGACGGGTGCCCACGTGGCAGTCCGAGCAGGACTGAGCCGGGCGTCGTTCGGGGCGGCCGCGCGGTCCCGCGTGCAGGAGCGGCTGCGCGCCGACATGGCCCGGCGCGACGGCCTCGGCCGGCAGGCCCGCAGCGCCCTGGACGGGATCGTCCACGCCCTCAAGCCGGAGGGCATGGACCCGCACCTGCCCGCCCGGCATCTGCTGGACTACGTCCTCGACGGCCCGGACGGTCCGCGCGCGGTGGTCGCCGCGGGGGACCCCGCGACCGCCACGCATCTGACCTGGCTCGTCTCCGGCATGGGCATCCGCCCCCAGACGGCCATGTGGGGGACGGCCCGGGAGGCCGCCCACCTCGCCGCCGCCCAGCGCGCCGCCGGCGCACCCCGCCCCGTCGTCATCGCGTGGCTCGGCTACCCCGCGCCCACACCCTGGCGGGTGGTGCTCGACGGCCCCGGCCGGCGCGGCGGCGCGATGCTCGCCGCGGATGTCCGGGCCTGGTGGGAGTTCCTGCGCCACGGGCCGGGGGAGGACGACGACGCCGCCCCGGCCCTGCGCGCCCGCGGGACCGCCGTGCACGGGGCCGTGGAGGCCCACTCGTACGGCTCGCTCGTGGCCGCGCACGCCCTGCGCCTGCTCGCGGACCGGGGCCTGCAGCCCGACGACGCCGACGCCCCGTGGCCGGCCGAGCGTCCCGTCGAGGCCCTCGTGGTCTCGGGCGCGGTCGGCCTGCCCGCCGCCCTGGCAGCCCGGGCCGCGCACCTCGGCCTGCGGTCCGGGCGGACGTTCCGCGCCCTGGCCCCGGGCGATCTCCTCGCCCGGGTCGGCCGCGCGGTCGGCCGTCGTCGGGACTGGACGGACGCCGCCGTGCTGCCGGTGGCCCCGCGGCCCGGCCTGGCGGGGGCCGCCGTCCGCGGCCACCGCACGGCCCGCTGGTCGCCGACGGCCCCCGGGGACGCCCCGAGGGGCTACCGGGACGCCGGGTCCGTGACGCTCGCGGCGACCGCGCGGGTGACCGCCGGCCTGCCGGTGCCGCCCGTCCCGGACGGCGCCGACCCGGCCGGGCCGGTCGCCCCGGCCTGAGCGGCCCCGTCGGGCCCCGTGCTCAGCGGCGGCGGTACGCCAGGTCGAACACGAGGCGTCCGGCCCGCTGGGACTTCGCCTCGAAGCTCGTGATCGGTCGGCCCTCGAACCGGGGCGCCCAGCCGCCCGCGTGGTCCACGGGGTCCGCGGCCGCCGCGCCGGCCCGCGCCTCACCCAGGCCGGCCCGCAGCGGGCGCTCCTCCTCGGCCGCGCTCTCCCATCCCGAGGGCAGCGGCTGGGCCCCCACCTCGGTCTCCCTGCCCTCGCGGCGCACCCGCGTGAGCGGGGAGCCCTCGCCCGCGGCGCGCCCGGGGAAGAGGTTCTCGAACTCCGGGTGCGCCTCGAGCACCTCGCGCATCTGCACGGCGTAGCCCGACCAGTCCGTCGCCAGCCGCAGCACCCCGCCCGGGGCGAGCACGCGCGCCACGCGGTCCGCGAAGGCGGGGGAGACCAGGCGGCGCTTGTGGTGCCGCTTCTTGTGCCACGGATCCGGGAAGAACACCCACACCTCGGAGACGGAGCCGGGCGTGAGCAGGGCGTCCAGCAGCTCGGGGGCATTGGCCTCCACGGCGCGGACGTTCTCCAGGCCCTGCTGCTCCACGCGCGTCATGAGCGCGGCCAGGCCGGGCACGTAGACCTCGACGGCGAGCACGTTCCAGTCCGGCCGGTCGGCGGCGGCCTGCGCCGTGGACTCGCCCAGCCCGGAGCCGATGTCCACGAGCAGGGGGGCCTCGCGCCCGAACACCCCGGCCCAGTCCAGTCGGGCCTGGGTGTCCACCGAGGTGGCGCCGCGGCCGCGGGGCACGTCCACGAGGACCCGCTGCGCCTGTCGGTCCCACACGGCCTGCCGCCCCGCGTTCAGGCGCGCGCCGCGTCGGACGAAGGAGACCGGCTCCCGTCGGACGAGGGCGGGGTCCTTGTCCCGATTGTGGTCGTGCGCGTGGACGCGCTCGGCGGGCGGCGGCACGGCGTCGGGGCCGGGTGCGTCCGGGCGGGGGTGGGGGAGGTGCTCAGTCATCGCCCCGATCCTGCCACGGCCGCGCGTCGGCGGTGCGGACCGCGGTCGACGACGGCGCCCGGCGCCGGGGTCAGGGGGTGGCGCTGGAGCGGTCCCCCGACGTGGGCGGCGCGGGCGCCGAGGCCGTGGTGGCGGTCGGCTCGGGTGCGGACTCGGTCGGGTCCGGCGCGGGGTCCGTGGCCGGCGCGCTCGTGGACGGACCGGACGGGCTCGGGGACGTCGGGGTCGGCGTCGCGGAGGTCGGCGTCGGGTCGGGGGTGCTCGGCGTCGGGTCGGGGGTGCTCGGCGTCGGACTGCCGGATCCCGTGCCCGACGGCGAGGACGAGGTGGGGGGAGACGACGGGGAGGACGGCGTGGCCGAGCGGGTGCTGGCTCTGATACACATCTGACGTTGCCGACGATAGCAGGAGGGTAGACATCCGGGAGACAAGTATAACTAAAACAAAAAACTACATACACGAAATATGCTATTCAATATACAACCTCACTAGTAT
>NZ_VIGS01000053.1:0-16067 GCF_006704135.1 Micrococcus sp. R8502A1 | reverse complement strand
TACTGCTGCGGATTTGTTAATGTATCTTTAATTTTTTGTTTAAAATGAGCTGTCTCCCCCTATGATCGCGACTGAAGCGTTCGTCGGCTGCGTCAGATGGATATAAGAGACCGGGCAAGGCCACCCCGGACGAGGGCAAGGCCTCGGACGTCTACGACGCCGCCGGCGTCGAGCGGATCCGCGCCGCCGGCCGCCTGGCCGCGCAGGCCATGGAGCACACCGCCGCCCACATCCGCCCGGGCGTCACCACGGACGAGCTGGACCGGATCGCGCACGCCTTCCTCGTGGAGCGCGGCGCCTACCCGTCCTGCCTGGGCTACCGCGGCTTCCCGCGGTCCATCTGCACCTCGATCAACGAGGTCATCTGCCACGGCATCCCGGACGGCACCGTCCTGGAGGACGGGGACATCGTCAACCTGGACATCACCGCGTACCTGGACGGTGTCCACGGGGACCACAACCGCACCTACCTGGTCGGCGACGTGGACGAGGAGTCCCGGCTGCTCGTCGAGCGCACCGAGGAGGCCCTGCGCCGCGGCATCCGCGCCGTGAAGCCCGGCCGTCAGGTCAACGTGATCGGCCGCGCCATCGAGTCCTACGCCAAGCGCTTCGGCTACGGCGTGGTGCGCGACTTCATCGGCCACGGCGTGGGCGTGGACTTCCACTCCGGCCTCGTGATCCCCCACTACGACGCGGCCCCGGCCCACGACCGCCTGCTCGTGCCCGGCATGGTGTTCACCATCGAGCCGATGCTCACCCTCGGCACGATCGAGTGGGACCAGTGGGACGACGGCTGGACCGTGGTGACCCGCGATCGCCGTCGCACCGCGCAGTTCGAGCACACGATCGTGGTCACGGACGACGGCGCGGAGATTCTCACGCTGCCGTGACTCGGCACTAAGCTGGGGGCCGTGACGACGCACACCAGCACCGCCCAGCGCTCCTCCAAATACCCCACGACGATCGGCATCGACGTCGGGGGGACCGGCATGAAGGGCGGCCTGGTCCGCCTCGGGTCGGGGCCGAAGGCGGGCACCCTGCGCGGGGACCGCTTCCGCATCCCCACGCCGCAGACGGCCATGCCCGAGCCCGTGGCGGCGACCCTGGCGGCCATCACCGCCGAGCTCGACGGGCGCGAGAAGGCGCCGAAGCCCTCCGCCCCGCTGGGCGTGTGCTTCCCCTCGATCGTCAAGGACGGGGTGTGCCTGTCCGCGAACAACATCGACCACTCGTGGATCGGCACGGACCTGCGCGGCACGTTCGAGGAGCACCTGCGCCGCCCCGTGACCGTGGTCAACGACGCCGACGCGGCCGGCCTCGCGGAGGCCCGCTACGGGGCCGGGCGGGGCGTGCGCGGCCTGGTGCACGTGATCACCCTCGGCACCGGCATCGGCGGCGCGATGATCCACGACGGCATGCTCGTCCCGAACTTCGAGGTCGGCTCCCTGGAGCTCGACGGCGTGATGGCCGAGTCACGGGCCTCTGCGAAGGCCCGGGAGCGCGATCAGCTCAGCTGGGCCGAGTACGCCGAGCGACTGCAGCGCTTCTTCTCCCACGTGGAGCGGATCTTCTCGCCCGACCTGTTCATCGTCGGCGGCGGCATCTCCAAGCGGCCGGACGACTACCTGCCGCTGCTGCGCCTGCGCACCCCGATCGTCCCGGCCCAGCTGCAGAACAACGCGGGCATCGTGGGCGCCGCCCTGGCCGCGCACGGCTCGCTCGCCGACGGCAACTGAGGGCGCAGACACCGAGGGCGGTTCCGGCTTCCCCTCCGGAACCGCCCTCGGCAGTCTTGCCGGGCCGACCGAGGTCGACCCGGGGATCACTGTAGCGCCTGGAGGCCGTGCGCACCACTGCAGCGTCGATCCCGGCCGCGCCGTCGCATCGGCCCGGGTCAGCGGGTGAACAGCCGCGGCTGCACGGCGGGACGGCCGCGATCGTCCCCGTCACCGGCCCGGAGCTCCGCGATGGCCTCCTCGAAGTCGTCGAGGGACTCGAAGTCCCGGTAGACGGAGGCGAAGCGCAGGAAGGCCACCTGGTCGAGACGGCGCAGCGGATCGAGGATGGCCAGGCCGACGTCGTGGGCGTCCACCTCGGCGTTGCCCGTGGCACGGACCGTCTCCTCGACCTCCTGGGCGAGCATGGCCAGGTCGTCGCTCGTCACCGGCCGCCCCTGGCACGCCTTCCGGACGCCGTTGATCACCTTGGAGCGGTCGAACGGCTCCGCCACCCCGGAGCGCTTGACGACGGTCAGGGCGGTGGTCTCCATGGTCGTGAACCGCTTGCCGCAGGCCTGACACTGCCGACGCCGACGGATGGCGGAGCCGTCGTCGAGGGAGCGTGAGTCGACCACGCGCGAGTCCTCATGGCGGCAGAACGGGCAGTGCATCAGCTCTCTCCTCCTGGGCGGGGCACTCCCATGCTACGTCCGCTCAGCCGAGGCAGGCCGGACCCAGCAGGATCTTGAGGTCGCCGAACAGCGCCGGGTTCGGGCTCACCCGGAACTGCGGGCCCAGCTGGAACTCCTGCGTGGCACGCTGGCCCACCAGGGACAGCCGCACCTCCGAGGAGCCCTCGTGGGTGCGCAGCACGTCCGCCAGCTGGCCCATGACCTGCTCCGTGGCCTTGAACGCGGGCAGCGTGATCCGCACGGGGCCGCCGGGGCCATCCGAGAGCTCCGGGATGGTCAGCTCCATCGCGGACAGGGACACCGACCCGTCGTCACGACGCTGCACCCTGCCCTTGACGGCGACGACGAGGTCCTCGGCCAGCATCATCGCGATGGGCGCGTACACCTGGCCGAAGAACATGACGTCCATCGAGCCGCCGAGGTCCTCGATCTCGCAGCGCGCGTACGCGTTGCCCGAGGACTTGGCGATGCGGCGCTCGAGCGTGGTGATCAGGCCCGCGATGGTGACGATCGCGCCGTCGGCGGGCCCGTCGTCGTCGAGGACGCGGGTGATCTGGACGTCGGCGTGCTGGGCCAGGACGCCGTCGAGGCCCTGCAGCGGATGGTCGGACACGTACAGGCCCAGCATCTCGCGCTCGAACGCGAGCTTCTCCTTCTTGGCCCACTCCGGCAGGTCCGGGACGGCGACGCCGTCCGCGGCGTCGGAGTCGTCCTCGTCGCCGCCGCCGAGCGCGAACAGGTCGAAGGTGAACTCGCCGTGGTCCTCCTTGCGCTTCTGCGCCACGGTGGCGTCCACGGCCTCCTCGTGCACGGCCAGCAGGGCGCGGCGGGCGTAGCCGAGGGAGTCGAAGGCGCCGGCCTTGATCATGGACTCGATGGTGCGCTTGTTGCACACCACGAGCGGCACCTTCGCCAGGAAGTCGCCGAAGCCCGTGTACGAGCCCTTCTCCTCGCGCCCCTGGACCATGCCCTTGACCACGTTGGCGCCCACGTTGCGGACGGCGCCCATGCCGAAGCGGATGTCCCGGCCGACGGGGGTGAAGGTCAGGTGGGACTCGTTCACGTCCGGGGGCAGCACGGTGATGCCCATGTGGCGGCACTCGTTGAGGTACATGGCCAGCTTGTCCTTGTCGTCGCCCACCGAGGTGAGCAGCGCGGCCATGTACTCCGCCGGGTAGTGCGCCTTGAGGTAGGCCGTCCAGTAGGAGACCAGGCCGTAGGCGGCCGAGTGCGCCTTGTTGAACGCGTAGTCCGAGAAGGGCAGCAGGATGTCCCACAGGGCCTTCACCGCGGCCTCCGAGTAGCCGCGGTCCAGCATCCCCTGGTGGAACGCCTCGTACTGCTTGTCCAGCTCCGACTTCTTCTTCTTGCCCATCGCACGGCGCAGGATGTCGGCCTGGCCGAGCGAGTAGCCCGCCACCTTCTGGGCGATCGCCATGACCTGCTCCTGATACACGATCAGGCCGTAGGTGGTGTCCAGGATCTCCCGCAGCGGCTCCTCCAGCTCCGGGTGGATCGGGGTGATCTCCTGCTGCCCGTTCTTGCGCAGCGCGTAGTTGGTGTGCGAGTTCGCGCCCATGGGGCCGGGGCGGTACAGGGCGATGGTCGCCGAGATGTCCTCGAAGTTGTCCGGGCGCATCATCTTCAGCAGCGAGCGCATGGGCCCGCCGTCGAGCTGGAACACGCCGAGGGTGTCACCGCGGGCCAGCAGCTCGTAGGCCGCCGGGTCGTCCACGTCGAGGGTCTCCAGGTCCAGGTCCACGCCCTGGTTCGCCTTCACGTTCTCGAGCGCGTCCGAGATGATCGTGAGGTTGCGCAGCCCCAGGAAGTCCATCTTGATCAGGCCCAGGGACTCCGCCATCGGGTAGTCGAACTGCGTGATGACCTGGCCGTCCTGCAGGCGGCGCATGATCGGGATGACGTCGATCACCGGCACCGAGGACATGATCACGCCGGCCGCGTGCACGCCCCACTGCCGCTTCAGGCCCTCGAGGCCCTTGGCGGTCTCGAAGACCTCCTTCGCCACCGGGTCCGTGGCGATCAGCTCGCGGAAGGGCGCGGCCTCCCCGTAGCGCGGGGCCGCGGGGTCCTCGATGTCCTTGAGCGGGATGTCCTTGGCCATCACCGCCGGCGGCAGCGCCTTGGTGAGGGACTCGCCCATCGAGAAGGGCTGGTCCATCACGCGGGCCGAGTCCTTCAGGGCCTGCTTGGTCTTGATGGTGCCGTACGTGACGATCATGGTGACGCGCTCGTCGCCGTACTTGCGGGTGACGTAGTCGATCACCTCGGAGCGACGGCGGTCGTCGAAGTCGACGTCGAAGTCGGGCATGGACACGCGGTCCGGGTTGAGGAACCGCTCGAAGATCAGCCCGTGCTTGAGCGGGTCCAGGTCCGTGATGCGCAGCGCGTACGCCACCATCGATCCGGCGCCCGAGCCGCGGCCCGGGCCCACCCGGATGCCGTTCTCCTTGGCCCAGTTGATGAAGTCGGCCACGACGAGGAAGTACCCGGGGAAGCCCATCGAGATGATGACGTCCAGCTCGTAGTCCGCCTGCTTGCGCACGTGGTCCGGCACGCCGTCCGGGTAGCGGTAGGCCAGACCGGAGGCGACCTCCTTGATGAGCCAGCTGGTCTCGTCCTCGCCCTCCGGCGTGGGGAAGACCGGCATGTAGTTGGCCTTCGTGTCGAACTCGACCTCGCACCGCTCGGCGATGAGCAGCGTGTTGTCGCAGGCCTCGGGCAGCTCCGCGAAGAGCTCGCGCATCTGCCGCGGGGACTTCAGGTAGTACTCGGTGCCGGAGAACGCGAAGCGGGAGCCGCCCTGGTCGTAGCTGGGCTCGTTGAGCTTCGAGCCCGACTGCAGGGCCAGCAGCGCCTCGTGCGCCTTGGCGTCGTGCTCGTGGGTGTAGTGCAGGTCGTTCGTGGCCACGAATGGCAGGCCCAGGTCCTTGGCGAGCCGGCGCAGGTCCGTCATCACCCGGCGCTCAATGTCGAGGCCGTGGTGCATGATCTCGCAGTAGTAGTTGTCCTTGCCGAAGATGTCCCGGAAGTCCGAGGCCGCCTGCATCGCCTCCCGGTACTGGCCCAGGCGCAGGCGCGTCTGCACCTCGCCGGAGGGGCAGCCCGTGGTGGCGATCAGGCCCTTCGAGTACTGGCTCAGCAGCTCCCGGTCCAGCCGCGGCCACTTGGCGTACACCGAGTCCAGCGAGGCGATCGAGCCCATCCGGAACAGGTTGTGCATCCCCTCGGTGGTCTCGCTCAGCAGCGTCATGTGCGTGTACGCACCGCCGCCGGACACGTCGTCCCCCCGCTGGTGGGGCTCGCCCCAGCGGGTCTTCTCCTTGTCCGTGCGGTGCTGTTGCCCGGGGGCCACGTAGGCCTCGAGCCCGATGATCGGCTTGACGCCCGCCGCCGTCGCCTTGGACCAGAAGTCGTAGGCGCCGAAGAGGTAGCCGTGGTCCGTGATGGCCAGCGAGTCCATGCCCAGCCGCTGGGCCTCGGCGAACAGGTCGTCCAGCTTCGCGGCGCCGTCGAGCATGGAGTACTCGGTGTGCGTGTGCAGGTGGACGAAGCCGCCGTCCTTCACGGCGTCGGCGCGGGCGTCGGCGGACACGGTCATGCGGGGTGGGCCTTTCGACGGGGAGGACGGCGGGGCCGGACCAGCCTACTAGTGGTGCCCGGGCGGCGGGGCCGGACCGGGACGGGGGTCACGTCGACGGTGCCGGCTCAGTCCTCGTCGCCGCGCAGCGCCGCCAGGGCGTGGGCGAGGTCGTCCGGATACGGGGAGGTGATCGTCACCGGCTCCCCCGTGACCGGGTGCGGGAACGCCAGCCGGTGGGCGTGCAGCCACTGGCGGGTCAGCCCGAGCTCGGCCGCCAGTCGCGGATCCGCCCCGTACGTGAGGTCGCCGACGCACGGGTGGCGCAGCGCCGAGGTGTGCACGCGGATCTGGTGGGTGCGCCCGGTCTCCAGGTGGACCTCGAGCAGGGTGGCCCGGCCGAACACCTCGAGCGTCTCGTAGTGGGTCACGGACGGCCTGCCGTCCTCGAGCACCGCGAACTTCCAGTGGTGGCCGGGATGCCGCCCGATGGGCGCGTCCACGGTGCCGCTCAGCGGGTCCGGGATGCCCTGGACCACGGCGTGGTAGACCTTCTCCGGCACGCGCTCGCGGAACTGGTCCTTCATGGCCGTGTAGGCGCGCTCGGTCTTGGCCACGACCATGACCCCGGTGGTGCCGACGTCGAGCCGGTGCACGATCCCCTGGCGCTCAGGGGCGCCCGAGGTGGTGATGTCGTAGCCGAGGGCGGCCAGGGCGCCCACCACGGTGGGCCCGACCCAGCCCGGCGAGGGGTGCGCGGCCACGCCGGTGGGCTTGTCCACGGCCACCAGGTCCTCGTCCTCGTACAGGATGCTCAGCGCGTCCACGCGCTCTGCCCTCACTTCCAGGGGGTCGGGGTCGTCGGGGACGTCGACGGCGAGGGTCTCCCCCGCCACGGCCTTCGCGGACTTGGCCAGGACGCGGTCCCGGCGGCCGGAGCGCGACTCGGCCCGCACCAGGCCCCGGGTGAACCAGTCCGCCAGCAGCGAGCGGGAGACGCCGAACGCGTCGGCGAGCACCGCGTCGACCCGTCGGCCCGCCTCGGCCTCGGTGACCTCGAGCCGCTCGGTCAGTCCCGGTCTCATGCCCATGTCCTCACGCCTCCCGTGTGCCGTCCAGGCGGCGGCCGGTCATCACGAGCAGGGCGACGCCGATGACGGAGCAGACGATGAACGAGTCCGCCACGTTGAAGATCGCGAAGTGCGGCACGGAGATCATGTCGACCACGTGGCCGCGCCCGAACGCCGGGGGCCGGAACAGCCGGTCCGTGAGGTTGCCGAGCACGCCGCCGGCGAGCCCGCCCAGCGCCAGGGCCCACGGCGTCGAGCGCACGCGGGCGATCCCGACGAGGGCGGCGACCGCCACCACGGCTTGGATGATGGTGAACACCCAGGTGTGGTCCTCGCCGATGGAGAACGCCGCGCCCGGGTTCAGGATGTAGTGCCAGCGCAGCACCCCGGGGATCACCGTGACGGAGTCCCCCAGCTGCATCGTGCTCTCGACCGCGTACTTGGTCAGCTGGTCGAGGGCGTAGGCCAGCACCGCCACGACGAGGGCGGTGAGCACGGCTCGCCGGCCCGCGCGAGGGGATCGCGGGGCCGGCGCGGCGTCGACGGCTCGGCTCACGCCGTGGGCGTGGGGGGCTCGACGCGCTTCTGGGCGCGGATCTCGCGCAGCTGGCCCTCGATGTAGGAGGTGAGGCGGCTGCGGTAGTCGGTCTCGAAGCTGCGCAGCTGTTCGACCTCGCCCTCCAGGCCGGCCTTCTCCTCGGCCAGGGCCTCGAGGGTGCGGGCCTTCTGCTCCTCGGCGTCGCTGATGAGCCGGGCCGCGGTGGCCTCGGCCTCGGCCACGAGCTCGGTGCTGCGCTGCTCGCCCGCGGCGACGTGCTCGTCGTGCAGCCGCTGGGCCATGGCCAGGACGCCGGCGGCGGAGGTCGCGGCCGCGTCGGCGGACGCGGGGGCGGCGGCCGGGGCCGCCTCCTCGACGGAGGCCGGTGTCGCGGCGGCCTCCGGGGTGTCCGCAGCGGGGGCGGCGCCGCCGGCGCGCAGCTCCGCGTTCTCGGACTCGAGCTGCTCGTTGAGGGCGATCAGGCGCTTGAACTCCGCCACGATCTCATCGAGGAAGTCATCCACCTCGGTCTGGTCGTAGCCCTCGCGGAACTTCGTGGGCTGGAACTGCTTGTTGACCACGTCTTCCCAGGACAGCGCCATGGAACCGTCTCGCTCTCTGCTCGGTGCTCGGGGACGGCCGGGCGGCCCGGCGCGTCGGCGGCCGGCGCGCCGGTGAGGGGCGGCGCCGATCCTGCCGCGAAGACTACCACCGGGGCGGGGAACCGCCCCGGGCCGCGGGTCAGGCCACGCCGGCCAGGCTCAGCACCAGGACCCGCAGCAGCACGACGCCGAGGAACACGATGAGGAAGGCCACGTCCAGGCCGATGCCGCCCAGGTTCACCGGCGGCACGGCACGACGCACGGGGCGCAGCAACGGGTCGGTGGCCCCGTACACGCCGCTGGCCAGCACGAGGGCCGCCCCGGTGGGGCGCCAGTGGCGGGCGAACGACTGCGTGACGTCCAGGACGATCCGCACGGTCAGCGCCGCGAGCACCACCGTCAGGGCGATGTAGGCGAGGGCGAGGAGCAGCTGCATGGGCGCCTCAGTCGCCGTCGAACGGGGAGTCGGCCGCGCCGGACTCGCCCTGCTCGGCGCCGACGACGTCCACGGTGGCCGGGGTCAGCAGGAACACCTTGCTGGTGATGCGGGAGATCGAGCCGTGCAGGCCGAAGACGAGGCCGGCCGCGAAGTCCACGAGGCGCTTGGCCTCGTTCTCACCGAGGTCGGTCACGTTCATGATCACGGGGACGCCGGAGCGGAAGGCCTCGCCGATCGCCTTCGCGTCGTTGTAGGAGCGGGGGTGGACGGTGGACAGGGTGTGCACGGAGGCTCCTTCGGCAGACGACGCTGCGGCTCGCTTGATGGGGGTCACCGGGGCCCGGTAGCCCGGGTCGGCCGGCTCGGGACGCGCCGGACGCCGGGGTTCGACGGGATCGGCCGCGGTGGAGCCGGACGGGGTCACGGGCTCCGGCCGCTCGGCCGGCTCGGGATCGCGGACCGCAGTCGGGCGGACGGCCTCCATGTGGGGGTCGGTGTCCGGCTCCGCGGGGCGGCGCGCCTCGACGACCTCGTGTCGGGGCGCGGTCTCCCGCTCGGTGGCACGGGGCTGCTCGTCGTACTCGTCGCCGTCGGCCAGGCCGAGGTAGATCATCGTCTTCTTCAGGGCACCAGCCATGAGTCTTCCTTCACCACGTCCTCCGGCCCCGGGGGCCGCCGTCGTTCGTCGTCGGTGCGCGTGCGTCCGCACGGTCCTGTCGCGTCCCGCCGGGACGCGCGGGGTCAACGTTAGCCCACCGCGTCCCGGGCCCCCAGAACGTCGGAGCCGATGCGCACCTGTGTCGCCCCGGCGCGCACGGCCGCCTCGAGGTCCGCGCTCATCCCCATCGACAGCGCGGTGGCCTCCGGATGCGTCTGCCGCACGCGCGCGCCGAGAGCGGCGAGCCGGCGGAACGCGTCCTCCGGGTCCAGGCCGCGCGGTGCCACGCACATCAGCCCGCCCAGCCGCAGACCCGGCAGGCCGGCGACGACGGCCGCGAGGGCGGCGACGTCCTCGGGGCGGGCGCCGCCGCGCGGACCGATCCCCTCGGGACGGTCCTCGTCGGCGCGGTCGTCGACGTCCACCTGCACGAGGCACTCCAGGTCGGGGATCGCGGCCTCGGGCTCGCGCTCGCGCCGCAGCACGAGCGCCCGCGAGAGCGCCTCGGCCAGTTCGGGTCGGTCCACCGACTCCACCACGGACGCGTAGCGCACCACGTACTTGGCCTTGTTGGTCTGCAGCTGGCCCACGAAGTGCCAGCGCGGGGCGTCCGCCCCCAGGGCCGCGGCGACGGCCTCGGCCTTGGGCCGGGCCTCCTGGTCGCGGTTCTCCCCCACGTCGGTCACGCCGAGCGCGGCGAGGCGCACGACGTCCTCGGCGGGGTGGGTCTTGGTCACGACGACGAGCGCGGGCTCCGCCTCGCGCCCGGCGTCCCGCGCGGCGTCGGCGATGCGGGAGTGCACCGCGGCGAGCGCGTCGGCGATCTCCCGGGCGCGGGGGTCCGTCGGGGTCGGCCCGGCGGTGGCGGGGGCGGTCATGCGTCTCCTCTCGGGGTGGTGGCGTCGGGGTCGGCGCGCCAGACGAGGCCGGCGAACCGGCCCTCACCGGGCGCCCGACGGTGCGAGAACAGGCGCTCGTCCTCCCGCGTGCACACGTCGATCGTCGCGGCGGCCACCCCGCGGGCACGGAGGACCTCCGCGGCGCCGGCGGGCAGGTCGAGGGCGGGGGTGCCCCAGGACGTGGTGGCGGCGGTCGCCGGGAGGCGGGCGGCGGCGTCGTCGCGCATGGCCGCGGGCACCTCGTAGCAGCGGCCGCACACGCCGGGGCCGATCCAGGCGCGCAGGCCGGGACCGGCTCGGTCGGCCTCCGGGCGCAAGGAGAGCAGCCGATCGACGGTCGCCTCCAGGACGCCGTCCAGCAGCCCGCGCCGCCCGGCGTGGGCCACGGCGGTCGCGCCGGTCGTCTCGTCGACGACGACCACGGGGAGGCAGTCGGCCACCATGACGGCCAGCGGACGGGACCCGTCACGGCTCACGGCGGCGTCGGCCACGGGGGCCGGGGCACCGCCGCGCCCGGGTCCGTCCGCCCACACGACGTCGGCCGAGTGCACCTGGTCCAGATAGAGCGTGGCGTCCTCGGGGACCCCCATCACGCGCTCCAGGGCGCGACGGGCGGCGCTGACACGCGCGAGTCGCTCGGCCTCGTCCGGCGGGACCACGTGCAGCGCGAGGTTGCCGGCGGCCACGGACGTCCAGGCCACGTGCACGGCGCCCGTCGCGGTGCGGACGGTCTCGCGGTGCACGAAGGGGCCAGCGGGGACCCGTGCGGTCCCGGCCGGCCCCTCCGCGGCCGTCACTTGAGGAAGTCCGGGACGTCCAGGTCCGAGGACCCGGCGCCGAGGTCCGGCTCCACCACGGTGGGCAGGTCCTGCTGGCGGCGCGGCTGCTGCTCCTGCGGGGCCAGCGGCACGGTGCCGCGCACGGCGGGGCGCTCGGCCTGCTGCGGCTGGGCCGGGGCGGCGGGCTGCGGCTGGGCGGCGGGCTGCGGCTGCGCGGGGGCCGCGGCCCGCTGCGGGGCCGCCTGCTGCTGCACGGCCTGCGGGGCGGCCGGGGCGGAGGTGACGTCCACCTTGTCGAAGCCCGCGGCGATCACGGTCACGCGCACCTCGTCGCCGAGGGCGTCGTCGATGACCGCGCCGAAGATGATGTTGGCCTCCGGGTGGGCGACCTCCTGGACCAGTCGCGCGGCCTCGTTGATCTCGAAGAGGCCGAGGTCGGAGCCGCCCTGGATGGAGAGCAGCACACCGTACGCGCCGTCGATGGAGGCCTCGAGCAGCGGCGAGGCGATCGCCAGCTCGGCCGCCTTGACGGCGCGGTCCTCGCCCTGCGCGTGGCCGATGCCCATGAGCGCGGAGCCCGCGCCCTGCATCACGGACTTCACGTCCGCGAAGTCGAGGTTGATCAGGCCCGGGGTGGTGATCAGGTCGGTGATGCCCTGGACGCCGGAGAGGAGCACCTGGTCCGCCTGACGGAAGGCGTCCATGACCGAGACGTTGCGGTCCGAGATGGACAGCAGGCGGTCGTTCGGGATCACGATGAGGGTGTCGACCTCGTCCCGCAGGGCGTCGATGCCCGCCTCGGCGGAGCCGGCGCGACGGCGGCCCTCGAACGTGAACGGACGGGTCACGACGCCGATGGTCAGGGCGCCGAGCGAGCGCGCGATGCGGGCCACGACGGGCGCTCCGCCGGTGCCGGTGCCGCCGCCCTCGCCCGCGGTCACGAACACCATGTCCGCGCCCCGCAGGACCTCCTCGATCTCCTCCGCGTGGTCCTCGGCGGCCTGGCGGCCGACCTCGGGGTTCGCACCCGCGCCGAGTCCACGGGTGAGCTCGCGGCCCACGTCCAGCTTCACGTCCGCGTCCGACATCAGCAGCGCCTGGGCGTCCGTGTTGATGGCGATGAACTCCACGCCGCGGAGCCCCACCTCGATCATGCGGTTCACGGCGTTCACGCCGCCGCCGCCGATGCCGACGACCTTGATGACGGCCAGGTAGTTCTGGGGTGCAGCCACGGTGTTGGTTCCCTTTGTTCGAGATCTCGAGAGGTCAGCGCGAGGCACATCGCCCCGGTGATCGGCGGCCACCCGGGGTGGACACCTTCAAGCACAGCGTGAAGCGAGCCTCGCGCGCGTTCGGATCCACCGTACTGGGAGGCCCGCGTCACGCGCAAAAGAAAACGGCGTGTCCACGCGGAAAAGACGCCCTCAACATCAACTTTCACGTGAGACTCGAAGGACGAGCCTCCGCAGTGATGGCACCCCGACTCGCATGAGGCCCCGCGCCCCGACCTTCACCTTCACGTTCTACTGGAGACTCCTGTGGCCCCGGTTCAGCGCGTGATCGGCCGCGTGGGCACGGAGACGTCGATCTCGGCGACGCCGCCCGCCGCGGACCCGTGCCGCTCGTCC
This sequence comes from Micrococcus sp. R8502A1, assembly GCF_006704135.1. Classification (NCBI taxonomy): domain Bacteria; kingdom Bacillati; phylum Actinomycetota; class Actinomycetes; order Micrococcales; family Micrococcaceae; genus Micrococcus; species Micrococcus sp. R8502A1. The sequence goes on along the minus strand of NZ_VIGS01000053.1, from coordinate 3,446 downwards.
GCCAGGAACGCCTCGGCCACGGACCCCTTGAGGCCGGCGTCCTGCGCGTCGCCCCAGACCAGGGTCACCCCACCCTCGAGCGCCAGACGGACCTGGCCCGGGCCCCGGGAGTCGGCCGTCTCGACACGATCCGCCACGGCCTCCGGCAGGGCGGCCAGCACCTCGGCCACCTCGGCGCGCTCCTCCTGCGCCCGCTGCGCCAGCTCCTCCGAGAACGCGGGGAGGTCCTCGCCCTCGAGCCGTTCCTCCGGCACTCCCGTCAGGACGGTGCCGTCTGCGAGCAGCAGCTGCACACCGTCGTCGCCGTCCCGCCGGGCCCGCGTCTCATGCTCCCGGACCACGACCTCCAGGCCGGTGGGCAGGCGGGGAACGGTCTGGACCTCGGCCACTCCGGGCAGACCACCGACCAGCTCGCCCACACAGCCGGCGCCGACGCGGGACAGCGGCACGCCGTACACGGGCTCCAGGCGCTCCTGGACCTCGGCGGCGGAGACATGGCGGGTGCCGGTGACCTCGACGCGGTCCACCGCGAGCACGGGCGAGAAGAACACGACCCAGCCCAGGGCGGTCAGCACCGCGAGGACCGCGGCCGCCACACCCCAGCGCGTGGCGCGGCGCCGGCGCGCGGTGCGGCCCGGGAATCGGACCACGGTGGAGGCGTCGGCCCCGGCTGGTGCGACCGGCGGCGTCCCGCGGCCGCGCCTCACGGGTGGGCGACGCCGGGCGCCGCGTCCCGGCCGAGCTCGGCCAGCAGGTCCGGACCCAGGGCGGTGACGTCCCCCGCGCCCATCGTCAGGACGACGTCGCCGGCCGTGGCGCCCGCCGCGAGCGAGCGCACCGCCTCGGCGCGGTCCTCGGCGACGACACGGTCCTCGGCGGCACCCGTGGTGAGGCGGGAGGCGATGAGGGACGAGTCGACGCCGGGCATCGGCTCCTCCCGGGCCGCGTACACGGGCAGCACGCGCACCACGTCCGCCCCGGAGAGGGCGGCGGCGAACTCGGCGGCGAAGTCCCGGGTGCGGGAGAACAGGTGGGGCTGGAACAGGACGTGCACGCGGGCGTCACCGGCCACGGCACGGCCGGCGGAGACCGCGGCGGCCACCTCCGTGGGATGGTGCGCGTAGTCGTCGAAGACCCGCACGCCGCGCGCGGCGCCACGGAACTCGAATCGGCGGGCCGTGCCCCGGAAGGCCTCGACGCCCCGCACGGCGGCCTCGAAGGCCATGCCCGCCCGGACGGCGGCCAGGACCACGGCGGCGGCGTTCAGCGCGTTGTGCCGGCCGGGCACCTGCAGGTGCAGGGTGCGCTCCGGCCCGTCCGCCATCCGGAACGTGGCGCGCTGGCCCACTCCGGTCTCGCCCGGCTCCACCGCGAGGTCGGTGACCAGCAGGTCCGGCACCACGCCGTCGCGGGGCGCCGTGCCGTAGGTCACGACGTCGGCGGCCGCGTTGTCACGGGCCCACGCGGCGAGCTCCGCCGCGCCGGCGTCGTCGAGGCAGGCCACGAGGACCCCGCCCTGGGCGGCGGCTGGCAGCCCGCCCGCGAAGTCCCGGAAGACCTGGTGCACCGCCTCCTCGGTCCCGTAGTGGTCCAGGTGGTCGGCCTCCACGGTCGTGACGATCCCGATCGTGCTCGGGTAGTTCACCAGGGTGCCGTCGGACTCGTCGGCCTCCGCGATGAACCACTCGCCCCGGCCCGCCCGGGCGTTGGTGCCGAGCCCGGCGACGGCGGCGCCGACGGCGAACGTGGGGTCCCAGCCGGCGTCGGAGAAGGCCATGGCGGCCATGGAGGACGTGGTGGTCTTCCCGTGCGTGCCGGCGACGGCCAGCACCCGGTGGCCGCGCATGGCCAGGGCGAGGCCCTCGGAACGGTGCAGCACGCGCAGTCCGCGTGCCACGGCGGCGTCGTGCTCCGGGTTGCCCGGCCCGGCGATCGAGGAGGCGATCACCGTGGTGACGTCCCGGCCGAGGTGCGCGGCGTCGTAGCCGACCGTGATCCGGGCGCCGCCCGCGGCGAGCTCGCGCATTACGGGCAGGTCCTTCGCGTCGGAGCCGGACACCGCGACGCCCTGCTCCTGGAGGATGCGGGCGACCCCCGACACGCCCACGCCGCCGATCCCCAGCAGGTGCACGCGGCCCAGGTCGGCGAAGCGGCCCTCGGCCGCGGGACGGGTGCTCTCGTCGCGGCTCATCGCCGGGCTCCTTCCTGGGCGGCCGAGCGCACGAGGCCGGCCATGGTGACGTCCGCGTCCCGGACGCCGAAGCGGGCGGCCGCCTCCCCCATGCGCGCCAGACGCTCGGGGTCGGTCGCCAGCGGGATCAGCTGACGCTGCACCCACGCGCGCCCGAAGGCGTCGTCGCGGACGAGCAGCGCACCCTCCGCCTCCACCACGGGGCGGGCGTTGAGCGCCTGCTCGCCGTTGCCGATGGGCAGGGGGACGTAGACGGCGGGCAGGCCGACCGCGGACACCTCGCAGACCGTGCCGGCGCCCGAGCGGGCGACGATCAGGTCGGCGGCGGCGTAGGCCTGCTCCATGCCCGCCAGGTACTCCCGCTGGACGTAGCCGTCCCGGACCAGGAGGCTGCCGTCGTCCTCGGTGAGGGCCTTGTCCCGCCCGGTCAGGTGGAAGACCTGCAGACCGGCGTCGAGGAGGTCGCCCAGCGCGGCGCGCACGGTGCGGTTCACGGCCAGCGCACCCGAGCTGCCGCCGGTCACCACGACGGTGGTCCGGTCCGGGTCGAGGCCGAGGGCCTCACGGGCGGCACGGCCGGCGGCCGCCCGGTCCAGGCCGGAGATCTCGGGGCGCATCGGCATGCCCACCCAGCGGGCGCCGCGGAGGCGGGTGTCCGGCAGGGCGGTGCCGACGTGCGTGGCCCGCAGGGCGCCGATGCGGTTGGCCAGGCCGGGGCGGGCGTTGGCCTCGTGGACCACCACGGGCACACCGGCCCGGAACGCGGCGAGGTACACGGGGGTGGCGACGTAGCCGCCCACGCCCACGACGACGTCGGCGCGCCGGTCCCGCAGGATCCGGGCCGCCGTGGCGACCGCGGCGCGCATGCGGGCCGGGAAGCGGACGACGTCCATCGACGGGCGGCGCGGCATCGGGACCCGGTCGATCAGGTCGAGCTCGTAGCCCGCCTCGGGGACGAGACGCGTCTCCATGCCGGAGGCGGTGCCGACCATGGTGCACTCGACGGGGCCGCCGCCGTCATCCTCCAGGGCGCGGGCGATCGCGAGCATCGGGGAGATGTGGCCGGCGGTGCCGCCGCCGGCCAGCACCACCCGCAGGGGTCCGGAGGGATGAGAGGTCTGCGTCATCGGGGCTCCTGGAGGGCGGGGGTGGGGATCACGGCTGGCTCTTATACACACCTGGCGCTGCCGACGATCGCATAAGCGGAGGCCACGGCGGGGCACCGTCCCCTGAATAACAAAACGCACAGCGGATG
>NZ_VIGS01000052.1:0-16430 GCF_006704135.1 Micrococcus sp. R8502A1 | reverse complement strand
TGTTTTTGTTGAAACTACGCGGCCCCCCCCGGTGTCTCCCCTTATGCGGTCGGCGGCGGCGTCAGATGGGTAAAAGAGACCACCCCTGCTCCACGGCCGGCCTCACCCGGGCCGGCCCACCGCCTTGAGGTACCCGGAGAACCCGCCGGGGGTCCGCCCCTCCAGGCGGGACGAGGTGAGCACACGGGTGGTGTCGGTGGCGATCACGCGCACCCGGCGGCCGTCACCGCCGTCGCGCTCCCCCGCCAGGGCCCGCACGGCCTCGGCCAGGCCGACGTCCTCGTGCTCGGCCACCGGCGGGAATCCGCCCACGGCCTCGTAGAGCGACCACGGCAGCCCCAGGTTCGCCCCGTGCACGTGCGCGTGCCCCTCCTCGTGCCGGTAGCCGCGGAGCCAGGCCTGCCGCAGCGGTCCCTGGCGCACGTCCACCGTGCCCAGCACGAGCGCCTCGTCGCGGCCGGCGGCCACGGTCTGCGCCAGCAGCCAGTCGGCGGGGACGCGGCTGTCGGCGTCGGTGGAGGCGAGCCAGAGGCGCTCGGCGGGCACGTCGGGGAACAGCGCGCGGGCCCGGCGGGCGCCCTCGACGCGGGCCCGCCCGACGCCGGCCTGCCCGGCGGTCGGCTCCCCCAGTTCGAGGACGTGGATGCGCGGGTCGGCGGCGCGGGCCTCGAGGGCGGCGGCCACCGTGGCGTCGTCGCAGCGGTCCGCGGCGACCACGACCGCGGCCGTGCCCTGCGCGTGGTGCTCCTCCCAGCGGTCCAGGGCGGCGGTGAGGGCCGCGAGCGCGGCCGGCAGCCGCTCCTGCTCGTCCTTGGCGGGCACCACGACGACGGCGTGGGTCGCGGCGGCGGCCCGCACGTGGAGGCTGAGCCGGAAGTCGTCCTCCACGAGCTCGGTGCGCAGCCGCCAGCGCGGGTCGGCGGCGACGCGGGCGTGCACGGCGTCCCCGTCCAGCGGCCAGCCCTCGATGGGGTGGCGCCAGTGGCACAGCAGCAGCTCACCGCCGGGGGCGAGCGCGGCGTCGGCGTCGTCGATCAGCGCGTCGAGCTCCTCGGGCTGCAGGAAGTAGCCGATCTCGGAGGCGATCACGAGGTCCGCGCCGGCGACGTCGGCGGGCCAGTCCGCGGGCAGCACGGCTCGGCGCACCTCGGCGTGCGGCGCGCCGGCCAGCCGGGCGGCGGCGCGCTCCACAGCGGTGCCGGAGGCTTCGAGGCCGACCACGCGGTCCGCGCGCGCGGCCACGTCCGCGGTGAGCACGCCGATGGACGCGCCCGCCTCGACCACGGTCCCGTAGCGGGGCCGGGGCAGGACGGCGAGGGTGAGCGCCCGCTTGCGGGCCTCGTACGACGAGCTGAGGTAACGCCACGGGTCCTCCTGGGCCCGGTAGAGCCGGTCGAAGACGGCGGCGGCCCGGTGGGCGTCGGCGTCGTCGGGGCCGGAGACGCGGTGGGCCTCGAACGGGCGCTCGTGGTGGGCGAGCACGGCGGGGCCCAGGATCGCCTCGTCGCCGGGCGCGGCGGAGAGGGGCCGGACCTGGGAGGCGTGCGCGTCGAGGGCGGCACGGCGGGCGGCACGGTCGTCGTCGGTGAGCGGCAGCCGTCGGTAGCGGCGGGCGGGCAGGTCGGCCGGGTCGGCCCAGTGCCAGAACCAGATGGGGAAGGCGTAGAGCGGCAGGTCGCACTCGCCCGCGACCGCGCCGACGGCCCGGCCCACGGCCTCGTGGTCCGCGTGGCCGTCGCCCGGGTCGTGGGAGGCGAGCACGGCGGGGCCGGGGTGGGCGTCGAGGGCCGCGGCGACGGCGTCGCGCACGGCGTCCTCGTGCTCGGCCACGCCGGAGTCGGGCAGGGCCAGGGACGCCCAGGTCAGCCGGTCCCGCGCCGGGGAGCCGGGGCCTGCGGAGGCGGGCAGGCCGGCGGCGAGGGCGTCGAGGGCGTGCTCCATCTCGTCCCGACGCAGCCGGACCAGGTCCGCGGGCGTGTGCGTGGGCGAGTGCGGGTGGGAGGCCTCGCCGGCGGTGGCGACCAGCACGTGCACGCGCGCCCCGTCGCGCAGGGCGGAGCGGATCAGGCCGGTGGCGGCGAGGGTCTCGTCGTCCGGGTGCGCCACGGCCACGAGCAGCAGCGTCTCCGCGTCCCAGACGGGCAGGCGCAGCTCCGGCAGCTCGCCGACGCCGCCCTCGGCCCAGGCCGCCTCGGACGTGCCGTCGTCGGTGTGGGAGAAGCTCACCACGTCCAGCCGCCGTCGGTCTCGCCGGTCAGGAGCGCGCCGCCCAGCCGGGCGTCGTCGCGGTGTCCGTGGTGCTGACGCAGGTAGACCTGCAGGTCGGCGACGGCGCGGGCGTGCGCGGCGCTGCCGGTGAGCGGGCCGGGGCCGGTGGCCTGCCCGACGACGTCCATCACCTCGGTGCACAGCTGCGCCACGGTGCCGCGGATCCGGTCGGCCTCGACCATGCCGCGGCCGTGGTCCAGGCGGCCGGCGTCCACGTCGTCGGCGGCACGGGCGAGCAGGGCGGCCATCGCGTGGAGCAGCCGGTCGACGCGGCCGAGCGCCGCCTGGCCGATCTGGTCCGGGCCCGGTCCGCGGCCCTCGGCCTCGGCGGCCGCGCGGGCGGCGGTGGCGTTCCGCAGGGTGCGGGCGATGCCGACGGCGCCGCCGAACCACACCGCCGCCACGCCGATGCCGCCCCACGCGAAGCCGGGCCGGCGCAGGTACCACTCGGCGCCGCCGACGGCGCTGCCGGGGACGGCGTCGAAGGCCAGGCCCACCGTGCGGATCGGGGCGAGGCCGAGCGCGGGCCAGGCCGAGTCGGTCTCGGCCACGCCGGGGTGGGACAGGTCCACGAGCACGGCGCGGCGGGTGCCGTCCGCCTCCCGGCCGGTCACGACGGCGGCCGCGCACCGGTCCGCGAGCGAGCACCACGGCTTCTCGCCGTCGAGCAGCCAGGCGGTGTCGGGGCCGTCCGGGGCGGGGCGCAGGGCCGGGGTGCGGCCGCCGGACTCGGAGGCGTAGACGCCGAGCAGCCCGGCCGGGGCGGGGACGCCGGCCTGGGACAGGATCGAGAGCGCGTCCAGATGGGGCTCGAGCACGCGGGCGGCCGAGAGGTCCTGCGCGGCGACGGAGGCGAGCAGCTCCCACTGCTCCCGGGTGCGCCCCGCGCCGGTCAGCGGCAGGTCGAGCGGGGCGGCGTCCTCGCCGGACGGGGCGCCGGACGCCGCACGGAGCAGCTCGACCATCGCATCGACGTCGCCGTCGCAGGCCGCGGCGGCCGCGAGGAGGGCCTGCTCGGCCGGGCGGTCCACGGCTCCACCCGGGACGAGACGGACGGGCTCGGGCTGGGCCATGGGTGGGGACCTCCTCGTCGACGGCGCCCGGGCCGGTGCGCCCCGGGGTCGAGGATTCACCGTAGTCAGCACGGGCACGGCGGGGAATGGCCGGTGCGCCGGGGGCGAAGCGGCCCGCTCTTTCTTGACATGTTCCAGAGAACCGGATGGGATCGACCGGCATGGAGACCACGACGCGGGACGAGGACGAGCGCACGCTGCTGCGCGGCGTCGGCCTGCGCGTGACCCGCCCCCGCCTGGCGGTGCTGACCGCCCTCGCCGACCACCCCCACGCGGACGCGTCCACCGTGCTGGCCGCCGTGCGTCGGGCCCTGCCCGGCACCTCGCACCAGGCCGTCTACGACTGCCTCCACGCGCTCACCGAGGCCGGGCTCGTGCGCTCCCTGCAGCCCGCCGGCTCCCCGGCCCGCTACGAGATCTGCACGGGCGACAACCACCACCACCTCGTGTGCCGCGGCTGCGGCACGGTCGTCGACGTGCCGTGCCGCACCGGCTCCGCCCCGTGCCTCGACGCCCCCGAGGACCACGGCTTCGCGGTCGACGAGGCCGAGGTCTACTACTGGGGGCTGTGCGCCGGCTGCCGGGAGTGACCGCCGGCGTCGCCCCGGTGGGCCGCGCGTCTTCCCCCGTCCGCCCGCCCGTGCCAAGGTGTGGCACATGACCGAGAACACCGCCGCCCTGCCCGCCGCCGAGCGTCCCGGCACCCCCGCCCTGCCGCAGGACCTGATCGACGTCGACGCCCTCCTGGAGGCGTACCACACCGGTCACCCGGACGTGACGGACCCGGCGCAGAAGGTCGTGTTCGGCACCTCCGGCCACCGCGGCTCCGCGTTCACGACCTCGTTCAACGACGACCACATCGCCGCCATCACGCAGGCCGTGGTCGAGTACCGCGCGCACCACGGGATCACGGGGCCGGTCCTCGTCGGCAAGGACACGCACGCCCTGTCCGGGCCCGCGCAGGACACCGCCGTCGAGGTGCTGCTGGGCAACGACGTCGAGGTGCTCGTCGACTCCCGCGGCGGCTACACGCCCACCCCCGCCGTCTCCCACGCGATCCTGCACCTGAACGCCGGGCGCGAGCTGTCGCCGTCGGGCTTCGCGGTGGACGGGGACAACGCCGGCCTCGTGGACGGCCTCGTGATCACCCCCTCGCACAACCCGCCCGCGGACGGCGGCTTCAAGTACAACCCACCCCACGGCGGCCCCGCGGACACCGAGGCGACCACGTGGATCGCCGACCGCGCCAACGAGCTGCTCGCCGCCGGGCTGGCGGGCGTGCACCGGGTGGCGAGCGCCGACGTCGCCGGCCACGCGAAGCTGGGCGGCTTCGACTTCCTGGACCGGTACGTGTCCGATCTGCCGCAGGTGATCGACGTGGAGGCGATCCGCGAGGCGGGCGTGCGCATCGGCGCCGACCCCATGGGCGGGGCGTCCGTGGCGTACTGGGGCGAGATCGCCGACCGCCACGGGCTGGATCTGACCGTGGTGAACCCGGAGGTGGACCCGCGGTTCGGGTTCATGACCCTGGACTGGGACGGCAAGATCCGCATGGACTGCTCGTCGCCGAACGCGATGGCCTCGCTGATCGAGCGGATGACCCCGGACGCGGACGGGCAGGCGCCCTTCGACGTCGCCACCGGCAACGACGCCGACGCGGACCGGCACGGGATCGTCACCCCCGACGGCGGGCTGATGAACCCGAACCACTACCTCGCCGTGGCCATCGACTACCTGTACCGCCACCGCCAGCAGTGGCCCCAGAGCGCGGGCGTGGGCAAGACCCTGGTGAGCTCCTCGATGATCGACCGCGTGGCCGGGGACCTGGGCCGCGAGCTCGTGGAGGTGCCGGTGGGCTTCAAGTGGTTCGTGCCGGGCCTGCTGACGGGCACCGGCGTGTTCGGCGGCGAGGAGTCCGCGGGCGCGTCCTTCGTGCAGTTCGACGGCAGCCCGTGGTCCACCGACAAGGACGGGCTGCTGCTGTGCCTGCTGGCCGCGGAGATCATCGCCGCGACGGGCCAGTCCCCGTCCGAGCGGTACCGCGACCTCGTCGCCCTGCACGGCGACCCGGCGTACGCGCGCATCGACGCCCCCGCGACCGCCGAGCAGAAGGCGAAGCTGAAGACCCTCTCCCCCGACGACGTCCCCGTGACCGAGCTGGCCGGCGAGACCATCCTCGCGACGCTGACCAACGCCCCGGGCAACGACGCCCCGATCGGCGGGCTCAAGGTGGTCACGCAGCACGCGTGGTTCGCGGCGCGGCCCTCCGGCACCGAGGACGTCTACAAGATCTACGCGGAGTCCTTCCGCGGCCCCGAGCACCTGACGCAGGTGCAGGCGGAGGCGCAGCGGCTGGTGGACGCGGTCATCGGCTGACCCCCGCCCCATCTCCCCTCCCCCCGTCCGCTTTCGTTCGCGAAACGGCGGCGTGTCGCACCGCTTTCGTTCGGGAAATGGCGGGGCGCGTGCGCCGTTTCCCGAACGAAAACGCCGTGGCGCCCGTCGGGGCGGCACCAGCGGCCGGAGGACGACGACGGCGCCCCGCCCTGCCGCCGCACAGGGCGGCTCGGTAGCGTGGCCGACATGAGCACGCAGCCCCCCGGTCTGACTACCGGCTCCCCCGACACCCCCGACGACGATCCCGTCCGCGAGCCGTTGCCCACCGAGGCCCTGCCGATCGCGCCGGCCGGGCCCCGACCCGAGGAGCCGCGGGCCGCCGTCGAGCGGCTGCGCGCCCCCGCCCGCTCCCGCGCCGCCCACCCGCGCGCGGTGCGGGTGCGCCAGCTCAAGGGCCTGAAGCGGATGCTGACCGAGCACACGGACCGGTTCGTCGCGGCGCTCGGCACGGACCTGGGCAAGCCGGCCACCGAGGCGCTGATCACGGAGATCGTCTCGGTGCGCTCCGAGGTGGACCACGCGCTGCTGCATCTGACCGACTGGATGGAACCGCGGCCCGTGAAGCTGCCGCTGGCCCTGCGGCCCGCGAGCGCGGAGGTCAGGCCGCGGCCCAAGGGTCTCGTGCTGGTCATCGGCGCGTGGAACTACCCGGTGCAGCTCGCGCTCGCCCCGGTCGTGGGTGCGCTGGCGGCCGGCAACACGGTGGTGCTCAGCCCGTCGGAGAAGGCCCCGGCCACGGCGGCGGCGCTGCAGGAGCTGGTGCCGCAGTACCTGGACTCCGCGCTGGTCTCCGTGGTGGCGGGCGGCAAGGAGTGCAACACCGCGCTGCTGGCGGAGCCGTGGGACCACATCCTCTACACCGGCGGGGAGCGCGTGGGCCGGATCGTCTACGAGGCGGCGGCGAAGACCCTCTCCCCCGTGACGCTCGAGCTGGGAGGCAAGTCGCCGGCGGTGGTGACGCCGTCGCGGAACACGGGCGCGATGGCCCGCCGCATCGCATGGGCGAAGTTCACCAACGCGGGCCAGACGTGCGTGGCCCCGGACTACGTGCTGGCCGTCGGCGAGGCCGCGCTGCGCCAGGTGACCGCCGAGATCCCCGCCGCCCTGCGCGAGTTCTACGGCGACGACCCCCGCGCGTCGAAGGACTACGGCCGGCTCATCTCCGCCGAGCACGCGGAGCGGCTGCGGGAGATGCTCCAGGCGGACCTCGACGCCGGCGCCGAGCTGCTCGTCGGCGGCGACGTGGATGTGGCGGCGCGGTACATGGCGCCGACCGTGGTGACGGGCGTCAAACCGGACGGCGCGCTCATGCAGGAGGAGCTGTTCGGCCCGATCCTGCCCGTGCTGACCGTGGACACCTTCCAGGACGCCCTGGACTTCATCGCGGAGCGCCCGCACCCGCTGGCCGCCTACCTGTTCACGGACCGGCCGAGCTACCACCGGGCGTTCGACGAGCAGGTGCAGGCCGGTGGCCTCGGCTACGACGTCGGCCTGCTGCACGCCGGCATCGCGACGCTGCCGTTCGGCGGGATCGGCGCGTCCGGGATGGGCGCGTACCACGGCATCCACGGGTTCGAGACGTTCTCCCACCTGCGCCCGTCCATCACGAAGTCGGACCAGGTGGACACGCTCAAGACCGCGTACCCGCCGTACGGGCGGATGAAGCGGGCGCTGCTGCCGAAGATGCTCTGAGGGGTGGGGGTCAGCGCTGCGGCCAGAAGCCGCGGCGGTCGTAGACCTCCGCGAGGACGTCGGCGCGGTCGGTCATGACGCCGTCGACGCCGAGGTCGAGCAGGCGCTCGATCTCCGCGGGCTCGTCCACGACCCACACGTGCACCGGCAGGCCCGCCGCGTGGCACCGCCGCACGAAGTCGGCGGTGGCCACGGGCACGCGGCCGTGCCGGACGGGCACCTGCACGCAGTCGACGTCGAGGGCGTACCGGCGCAGCCAGCGGGTCAGTCCCAGCGGACCCAGCGTCACGAGCGCCGCGATGGCGGCCGCCCCGCCCGACGTCGCCACCCGCGCCGGCCCGTACGCCCGCTCGGGGTGGCCGAGGCGGGCGAGGGCGCGCCGGAAGAGGCGGCGCCGCGAGTCGTGGAATGAGGCGACGAGCACGCGGTCCCAGGCGCCGTGCTCGGCGAGGATGCGGGCCAGGGCCGGGGCCGACGCGCGGTCCTTGAGGTCCACGTTGAGGCGGGCTCCGGGGAGTGCCGTGAGCAGCTCGGTGAAGTGCAGCAGCGGCTCCCCGCCGACCGTGACGTCCGCCAGCCGCTCCCACGTGTGGTCGCGCAGCCGCCCGCGGCCCGTGCTGACGCGGTCCAGGGTCTCGTCGTGGAACACGACGAGCTCGCCGTCCGCCGTGGTGCGCACATCCAGCTCGAGGTAGGTGAACCCGGCCTCCCAGGCCGCGCGGAACGCGGCCAGGGAGTTCTCCCGGTCGACGGCGGCGCCCCGGTGCGCGAACCCCAGCGGGTGGCCGCGACGGGCGGGGACGGAGTCGGTGAGGTAGGCGGGGGCGGGACGGGGCGAGGTCGGACGCACGGGATCACCGTAGCGGGGACGGGCGGCGGGGTGCCCGCTTCCGCAGCCGGGAACGCGAGAGGTCGGAATGAGCGTCAGATCGGCCCTCATTCCGACCACTCACGTGACAGGTGGGGCCGACGCGCCCGCCCTCAGTCCTCGACCGGGAGCTCCAGCATGGGACGGTGCTCGTAGAAGGTCTGCAGCACCACGGTGGTCCGGGTGGACACCGACGCCGTCTGGCGGATCTCCGTCACCAGCGCCTCGAGCTCCCGCGGGGAGCCGACGCGGACGAAGAGCATGTACGCGGCGTCGCCGGCCACGGAGTGGCATGCCTCGATCGCCGCGATGGACTCGAGGAGCTCGGGGGCGTCGTCGGGCTGGCGCGGGTCCAGCGGGCTGATCTCGATGAACGCGGAGAGCGGCCTGCCCACGGCCTCGGGGTCGAGCAGCGCACGGTAGCCCGTGATCACGCCCGTGCTCTCGAGCCGGCGCAGGCGCGCCTGCACCGCGGAGGTCGAGAGGCCGACCCGCTCGGAGAGCTGGGCGAGCGTGGCGCGCGGGTCATGGGAGACGGCGGCCGCGAGCCGCGCGTCGACAGGGTCGTCCATGCGCCGCACGCTATCAGCCGGCCCCGGCCGCCGGGTTGACAGCCCCGTGCCCTCATGGAACCCTTCCGGCAAGTGATCCGCCTCACCGGATATTTTCCGGCGATTCGACCTCAGGAGGGTTCCATGTCCACCACTCTGCAGCCCGCCCGGACCGACGTCGTCGTTCCGGAGACCCCGGCCGACGCGCGCACCGTCGAGACCCACCCGGCCTGGCTCCGCCTCAAGGCCGCCGCCACCGCCCTCCAGCCCCTGCAGGTCAAGGACGGCTCCATCCCGGACCCCGCGGACCACGCCGCCGCGCGTGAGCACGTGGAGACCATCGTCGCCGCCGTCGAGGAGCTCGCCCCGCTCTTCCCGCACGACGCCGCCTACCTCGCCACCCTGCCCCGCGACTTCGCCCGCTGGGCCGACGGCGGCTTCGCCGAGCCCGACTTCCTGGACTCCCTCGTCGCCTTCCAGCCGCAGGACCACCGTGTCGACGGCGTCCGGCACCTCGTGGTCTTCCCGATGTACATGCAGAACGGCTCCCCCGACCGGCACGTGGAGGCCCTCGTCGTCGAGACCATCTGGCCCGAGTTCATCGCCGCACTGGAGGCCGGCGACTACGGCAACCGCCTCTTCCTCTCCCTGCGCCTGATCGACTTCACCCCCGGCTACGACACGAACTCCGCCGTGCTCTTCCCCGAGACCGTGGCCATGCGCGAGATCCCCACCTTCACGTGGGGCGCCATCTTCCAGGACCGCGAGGCCGCCCGCTTCCGCCGGGTCGTCACCGCCGCCGCCGAGGTCACCCAGCTCGAGCTCCCGGCCGAGCTCGCCGAACTGCTCTCCAGCCAGGAGCTCGCCGAGGGCACCTTCGTGATGTGGGACCTCATCCACGACCGCACGCACATGCGCGGCGACCTGCCCTTCGACCCGTTCATGATCAAGCAGCGCATGCCCTTCTTCCTCTACACGCTCGAGGAGATGCGCTGCGACATGACCGCCTTCCGCGAGTGCGTGGCGATCGAGCGCCGCCTCACGGCGCGCGCCGCCGCCGGTGAGCAGCTCACCGCGCTCGAGGAGCAGACCCGCCGCCACGCCGGGCTCGTGCAGCACGCCGTCCTCTTCGACCGCGTCTTCCGCTTCGCCCTCACCGGCTCCCGCGTCCGCAACTACGACGGCCTCGGCGGCCAGCTGCTCTTCGCCTGGCTGCACCGCAAGGACGTGATCCAGTGGCGCGACGTCGAGCTCAGCGTGGACTGGGACCGGCTCGCCGACGCCGTCGTCGAGCTGGGCGACGCCATCGACACGCTCTACTGGGAGTCCATCGACCGCCCCAAGACCGTGCACTGGCTCCAGGCCTACGAGCTCGTCGCCTCCGTGGTCACCCCGCACCCGGCCTCCGTGTGGGCGCAGGGCCTGCCGCGCGAGGTGCTCGCCGGTCCGCCCAAGGGCTACACCGACCTCGTGCTCGACGACGAGTTCCCGCTGTCCATGTTCTTCGAGGCCCTCGAGAAGAAGATGCGCGGCGTCATCGAGTCCACCGCCGGGATCCGCGGCACGGACGCCTGACCCGTGGCCGCCCTGACCGACCGCGCCGTCCTGATCGCGGGCGCCACGAGCGCCTCGGGCCGGGCCGTCACGCGCACGCTCCTCGACGCCGGCGCGCACGTCGTCGCGACCGGGCGCGACGCCGCGAAGCTCGCCCCCCTCGCCGCACTCGGCGCCGAGACCGCGGCCCTGGACCTCACGGACGAGGCCGCCGTCCGCGGCCTCGTCGAGGACCTGCACGCCCGCGGCACCCGGATCGACGGCCTGCTCCACCTGGTGGGCGGCTGGCGCGGCGGCGGGGGCCTCGCCGGCCAGTCCGAGGAGGACTACCGCGCCCTCGAGGCCTCGTTCACGGCGCTGCGGCACGTGAGCCGGGCCCTCGACGACGACCTGCGGGCCTCGTCCGCCGGTCGCCTCGCGATCGTCTCGTCCACGGCGGTGACCCGGCCGCTCGCCGGCGGCGCGAACTACACCGCGGTGAAGGCGGCGAGCGAGGCATGGACCCGCGCGGTGGCCCAGGGCTGGGCCAAGGCCGCCCGGGACGCGGAGGCGCCGCTGCGCTCGGCGGCCGTCGTGTTCCGCGTGAAGTCCCTCGCCGGGCTCGAGGAACGGCTGGCCGAGGAGTGCGCGCGACTGTGGAAGGCTGAGGCGGGCGCGCTGAACGACGCCGTCCTCACGCTCCAGGAGAAGGGAACGTAACTGACATGCAGAGGATCCACGATCCGCAGGAGCGGGGCTTCGCCTCGGACAACTACTCCGGCGTCCACCCGGAGGTGCTCGCGGCGATCGCCGAGGCCAACGGGGGCCACCAGGTCGCCTACGGCGAGGACGTGTACACGGCCCGCCTCCAGGAGGTCGTGGCCCAGCACTTCGGCGAGGACGCCACCGTGTGGCCGATGTTCAACGGCACCGGGGCGAACGTCGTCGGGCTCCAGGCCATGCTGCCCCGCTGGGGCGCGGTGATCTGCGCGGACACCGCGCACATCCACGTGGACGAGGGCGGCGCGCCCGAGAAGTCCGCCGGCATCAAGCTGCTGCCCGTGGCCACCGACGACGGCAAGCTCACCCCCGAGCTGATCGCCGCCGAGGCGTGGGGCTGGGGCGACGAGCACCGTGCCCAGCCCCTGGTCGTCTACCTCACCCAGTCCACCGAGCTCGGCACGGTCTACACCCCGGAGGAGGTCAAGGCCATCACGGACTACGCCCACGAGCACGGGATGCGCGTCTACATGGACGGCGCCCGCATCGCCAATGCCGCGGCCTCCCTGGGCCTGCCGCTGCGCGCCTTCACCACCGACGTCGGCGTGGACGTGCTCTCCCTCGGCGGCACCAAGAACGGGGCGCTGCTGGCCGAGGCCGTCGTCGTGCTCGACCCGGACGCCGCGGACGGCCTCGTGTACCTGCGCAAGAACCAGATGCAGCTGGCCTCGAAGATGCGCTTCATCTCGGCGCAGCTGCTCGCCCTGTTCGACGGCGACCTGTACCTGCGCTCCGCCCGCCACGCCAACGCCATGGCCGCCCGGCTGCGCGCCGGCATCGAGGCGGGGGTCGCCGACGGCTCGCTGGCCGGCGTCGAGTTCACGCAGGCCACGGACGCCAACGCCGTGTTCGCCGTCCTGCCCGAGGGCGTGGCCGACCGGCTGCGCGCCCGCTTCCGGTTCTACGACTGGGACGCGGCGCGCCGCGAGGTGCGCTGGGTGTGCGGCTTCGACACGACCGAGGAGGACGTGGACGCGTTCACGGCGGCGCTGCGCGCCGAACTCGTCCCCGCCGTCTGACGGACGCGCCCGGCCGGGATACCCTTCTACCACCGTGCAGCAGGGTGGGACGCCGCGGCCTTCGACGCGCGTCCGACCGCTCCTCCACCGAAAGGCCACCGTGGACACCAGCGCACCCCGGACGTCCCCGTCGACGCCGCCCGCCTCCGCCGCCCACATCACCCCCGAGGGCGGCTCCCTGCGGCGCACCCTCAAATCCCGGCACCTGACGATGATCGCGATGGGCGGCGCCATCGGCACGGGCCTGTTCGTGGCCTCGGGCAACACCATCGCGACCGCCGGCCCCGGTGGCGCCC
Organism: Micrococcus sp. R8502A1; assembly: GCF_006704135.1. NCBI lineage: Bacteria > Bacillati > Actinomycetota > Actinomycetes > Micrococcales > Micrococcaceae > Micrococcus > Micrococcus sp. R8502A1. Next base: position 3,953 of record NZ_VIGS01000052.1, on the reverse strand, counting down.
TTGCGGCCTACGTGGCCATCGGCTTCATGGTGTTCCTGCTGATGCAGTCGCTCGGCGAGATGTCCACGTACCTGCCGGTCTCCGGCGCGTTCGAGGAGTACTCGACCCGCTTCGTGAGCCCCTCGTTCGGCTTCGCCATCGGCTGGAACTACTGGTACAACTGGGCGATCACGGTGGCCGCCGAGCTCGTCGCGGCGGCCCTGATCATGCGGTACTGGCTCCCGGACGTGCCCTCGTGGATCTGGTCCGCGACCTTCCTCGTGCTGCTCTTCGGCCTCAACGCCCTCTCCACGCGCGCCTACGGCGAGAGCGAGTTCTGGTTCTCGCTCATCAAAGTCGCCACCGTGGTGATCTTCCTGGTGCTCGGCGTCCTGATGATCGTCGGCATCCTCGGCGGCTCCTCCCCCGGCTTCCACAACTGGACGGACGGCGAGGCCCCCTTCGTGGGCGGCGGCGCCGGCATCCTGGCGATCTTCATGGTGGCCGGCTTCTCCTTCCAGGGCACCGAGCTGGTCGGCGTGGCCGCGGGCGAGGCCGAGGACCCGGAGAAGAACGTGCCCAAGGCGATCCGCACCGTGTTCGTGCGCATCCTGCTCTTCTACGTCGGCGCGATCACCGTCGTCGGCTTCCTCATCCCCTACACCAGCCCCCACCTGCTGGGCAGCGACGTCGAGGACATCTCGATCTCCCCGTTCACGCTCGTCTTCGAGAACGCGGGCGTGCTCGCCGCCGCCTCCGTGATGAACGCCGTGATCCTCACGGCCATCCTCTCCGCGGGCAACTCGGGCCTGTACGCCTCCACCCGCATGCTCTGGGCCCTGGCCGACTCCGGCAAGGCCCCGCGCTTCCTGGCGAAGGTGAACCGGCGCGGCGTGCCCATGAACGCCCTCTACGCCACCACCGCGGTGGGCGCGGCGTGCTTCCTGACCACGTTCATCGGGGACGGCGCCGCCTACGTGTGGCTCGTCTCCGCCTCGGGCCTGGCCGGGTTCATCGTGTGGATGGGCATCGCCTGGAGCCACTACCGGTTCCGGCGGGCCTACGTCGCGCAGGGCCACGACCCGAAGGACCTGCCCTACCGCGCCTTCCTGTTCCCCCTGGGCCCGATCGTCGCGCTGGTCATGTGCGCCGTCGTGATCCTCGGCCAGAACTACCAGGCGTTCATGGGCGACGTGGACCTCGTGGCCGTGGCCAGCGCGTACATCGGCCTGCCCCTGTTCCTCGCGCTGTGGCTCGGCCACAAGCTCGTCACCGGCTCGAAGCCGGTCCGCTACGAGGACGCCGACCTCACCCGCGTCCTGGACTGAGTCCCCCACCTCGGAGGTCGCCGTGCCCGCCCCCTCCTCCCACGCTCCCGCCGCCACCCACACCGCCCGGGGCCGCCTGGTCTGGGTGGACGTCGCGCGCGGCCTGGCCCTGGTCGCGATGATGGTCGCCCACACGGCGCCCGCCGGCGGCCCGGGTGGGGTGCTCCACCTCTCCGAGCACCTCACCGCGCCCCTGTTCGCGGCGCTCGTGGGCGTGGGCGCGCGCCTCGAGGCGGAGTGGCTGGGCCGTGGCCGGGCCGTGCCCCGCGCGCTTGTGCGGGCGGCCGCCCTGTGCGGGGCGGCGTGGCTGACCGGGCTCTTCGGGGCGGCCGTCGTGAACGTGCTGGCGCACCTGGCTGTGCTCACGGTGCTCATGGCACTGCTGGCCGCCCTCCCCCTCGCCGCGCACCTCGTGCTCGCCGTCCTGGCCGGCGGAGGCGGCCTCCTGCTCGCCGCCACACCGACGGCCGACGTCGTCGACCGGCTCCTCCCCGCCGCGCAGGCGCTCGGGCTGAGCCGCGCGACGCTGACCCCGTGGGTCTCCGCGTTCCTCACGGACGGCCCGTACCGTCTCCCCCTGTTCCTCGCGTGGGCGCTGCTGGGGGCGGTGCTGGTCGCCACCGTCCACGGCACGACGACGGCGGCCCCGGCCCGGCGCGCACGGCTCACGGGGCTCGCCTGGGCGGCCGGGGGGATCGCGCTGGCCGGCGTCGTGCTCGCCCTGTCCCGGACGCAGACCGGCGCCGCCCCCGTGCCCTACACGGCGACCCCCGCGGAGGCCCTGCTGGACACGGGCCTCGTGCTGACCGTGCTCGGCGGGTGCGCGGCCCTGGCGCCGCGGTGGGCCGGGCTGCTGGCCGTGCCCGGCGCGATGACGCTGTCCGTGTACGTGGCGCACCTGTGGTACCTCGGCTGGGTGCGGGGGCTCGGACCCGGGCCGTGGCGCAGCGCCACGGGCACGGACGACACGTGGTTCAACCTGGCCGTGCTGGTCGTCGGCGCGCTGCTGCTGCCGCTGCTGTGGCGGGCCGTCGTGCGCGTCGGCCCGTTCCGCGCGGGGCCGCTGGAGGGCGTCGTCCGCCTGCTGACGGCCCCGTTCGACCGCGCGCGCTGACCGACGTCCATCCCAGCGGGTAGCCTCGAGAGCGTGAGCGAGCGAACCACCTACCTGCTGATCGACGGCGAGAACATCGACGCCACCCTCGGCACGTCCATCCTGCAGCGGCGCCCCCAGCCCGACGAGCGGCCACGCTGGAAGCGCCTGCTCGGCTACCTCGAGGACCGCTGGGACCAGCCGGTCAAGGGCCTGTTCTTCCTCGCCATCGACGGCGAGATCCCCATCCCGTTCGTCCAGGCGCTCACCGCCCTCGGCTTCCAGCCGATCATGCTGCGCGGCGAGGGCAAGGTCGTGGACATCGGCATCCAGCGCACCGCGGAGGCGCTGCTGGGCCGGGAGGACGACGTCGTCCTCGTCAGCCACGACTCCGACTTCGCCCCCCAGCTCACCGACCTCGCGGCCACGCCGGGCCGACGCACCGGGATCGTGGGCTTCGAGGAGTTCCTCTCCCACGAGCTGCGCCGCATCCCCGGGGTCGAGTTCTTCGACCTGGAGCACGCGGTGGGCGCGTTCGACTCGGCCCTGCCGCGCCTGCGCGTGATCGACGTCGAGGCGTTCGACCCGTACGAGTTCCTCTGACCGCCGGGGCGGCCCGCGGCTCAGTCCGCGGGCAGCTCCAGCAGGCGTTCGACGGTGGCGGCCACCCCGTCGTCGTCGCACGCCCCGACCACGCCGTCCGCCGCGGCCAGCAGCGACGGGTGGCCCGAGGCCACGGCCAGGCCGAGACCGGCCCACTGGAGCATCTCCAGGTCGTTGGGCATGTCCCCGAACGCGACGACGTCGGCCGGCGCGACCCCCCGGCTCGCGGCGAACTCAGCGAGGGTCGCGGCCTTGTGCACGCCCGGCGCGGACATCTCCACGAGCGCGATGCCGGGCGCGGAGTGCGTGGCGCTCACGAGCTCGTCCAGCTCGGCGCGGGCCGTGGCGAGGAAGGCGTCCGGGGCCAGGGTGTCCGAGCGGGCCATCAGCTTCACCACGCCCAGCCGACCCGGCAGCGCGGCCTCGAGCGTGGCCGCCGCGTGGACCTCGGCCCGGAACTCGGCGCGCTCGGAGAACGCGTGCTCCCAGAAGAAGCCCTCGAGGGTCTCGGCGCCGAAGGACACGGTGCGGTCCAGGGCGCGCAGCCGGTCCGTGGCAGTCCACACGGCCTCGACGGGCATGGGGTGGGCGATCAGGACGTCGTCCGTGGCGGTGTCCACGACGACGGCGCCGTTGGAGCAGATCACCGGTCCGACGGGACCGAGCTGCGCGCTCAGCGGGCCGAGCCAGCGGAGGGGACGGCCGGTCACGAACACCACCTCGACGCCGGCGTCGCGGGCGTCCCGCAGCGCCGCGATGGTGCGCGGGCTCAGGCGCCCCGAACGCGTGTGCCGGTACCCGATGATGGTGCCGTCCAGGTCCGTCGCGATCATCCGCGGACGGCGCGAGGGCAGGGGCAGGGCGGGCATGCGCCCAGTCTAGGCCCCGGCTCCTCTACACATCTGACGCTGCCAACACTCACATAAGTGGAGGGATCTCTGGGCCCCATT
>NZ_VIGS01000051.1:0-16460 GCF_006704135.1 Micrococcus sp. R8502A1 | reverse complement strand
AATACGCCGGCCGATGAGTTCGTCTATACTCCGACCAGTGTGTTTTTTTCCAAGCAGAAGACGGCATCCGAGTTGTAGCCCCGTCTCGGGGGCTCGGGGATGTGTATACGAGCCAGCGCCGCCCCCCGCCCCGCGGCTGCCCCCGGCCGCGGCCGTGGCCCGCGCCGCGGATCTGGCGGCCCGGCCGTGCCCCACCGCCGCCGTCGAGGGGCTGCTCGGACCCGTGGCCACGCTCGCCCTGGACCGCGAGCACGCCGAGGCCGCCCGCCGCGTCGTCGCCGGTCACCTGGCGGGCCCCGGCCGGCACGACGACGCAGCCGGCCCCGGTGACCGGTACGGCACGCGGGGCCTCGCCGCCGCCGTCGGGGCCTGGCTGCTCGGCGACCCCGTCCCCGCCGCCGACCTCGACGCCGCGCTGCCCCGCCTCGGCCTGGCCGGGGCCGTGGCGGCCGGGCTCGTCGTCGAGGGGCCGGACGGGCGCGTGCGCGGCGCGGTGGACCTCTCGCCGTACGAGGCGGACGAGCCGGGCCGGATGTGGATCGCCTCGGACCTGACGGCCCTGCAGCGGCGCGGCCCGCTGCCTCCCGAGCACGTGCTCGGCGTCGGCCGGGCCTCCCTCACGCTCGCCGGCGCCACGCAGCGCCGTCCCGTGGCCCGCGCCCTCGACGTGGGGGTGGGCTGCGGGATCCAGACCCTGCACCTGCTCGCCCACGCCGACCATGTCACCGCCACGGACCTGTCCGAGCGGGCCCTGGCATTCACCCGGTTCAACCTGCTGCTCAACGCGGACGTGCTCGGCCTCGACCGGGACCGGCTCGAGGACCGGGTTCGGCTGGCGGCCGGCGATCTGCTGGCGCCGGTGACGGGGGAGCGGTTCGACCTCGTGGTCTCGAACCCGCCGTTCGTGATCACCCCGCGCACGGACCCGGACGCGCCCGTGCTGACCTACCGCGACGGCGGCCGCGAAGGCGACCGGATCGTCGCGGAGCTGATCGCGGCCCTGCCGGACGTGCTCGCCGAGGGCGGCACCGCGCAGCTGCTCGCCAACTGGGAGATCCCGGCGGGGGACACCGCCGACGCCGACACCGCACCGTGGGACGCGCGCCCGCGCTCGTGGGTGGCGCCGGGGATGCAGGCCTGGTTCCTCCAGCGCGACCGGCAGGACCCCGCGGGCTACGCGGAGACGTGGCTGCAGGACTCCTCGCTCGAGCTCGACCCGCCCGCCTATGAGGCCGCCTACCGCGGCTACCTGGACGACTTCGCCGCGCGCGGGGTCGCGGGCGTGGGCTTCGGCCACGTGTGGCTGCGTCGGCCCGCCGCGGACGGCTCCCAGGGCCGGGGGTGGGTGGTCGCCGAGGAGCTGACCCAGGCCGTGGACGAGGCCCTCGGCACCGCGTGGGCCGCCGCCGTCGCCCGCCGGGACCGGCTCACCGCCGGCGCCGGGGCGGGGGACGCCGTCGGGGACCCGGCCCTGGCCGCGCTGCGCGGCCTGCACCTGCGCGTGGCCGCGGACGTCACGGAGGAGCGCCACCAGCGGTTCGGGGCGGAGCACCCCGAGGTGATCCTGGCCCGGCAGGGCTCCGGGTTCCGGCGCGTGGCGCGCCTGGACACCGCGACGGCGGGCGTGCTGTCCGCCTCCGACGGCGAGCTGTCCGTGGGGCAGCTGGTGGGCGCGGTCGCCGCGCTGCTGGAGCTGGACGACGTCGGCCGGGCCGGCCTGCTGGCCGCGCTGCGGGAGCTGTACGAGGACGGTTTCCTGGTGGAGGGCTGACGATCGGGTGGTGGCGGGCGCGGGGACGCCGGGCGTTATCGTGGTCAGCGCGCCCTACGATGTGGGGACGTCCGCCCGACGCCGGCGTGCACCGCGCACCGGCCCGGAACCACCGCCTTCCCCGTCCGAGGAGGACCCCCTTGTCCACGTCATCCGCTTCCGTGACCGCTCCCGTGCCCGAGGGCAAGAAGCTGGTCATCGTGGAGTCCCCGGCCAAGAGCAAGTCCATCGCGAAGTACCTCAACGCGGTGGGCTCCGGCTGGGTGGTGGACTCCTCCGTGGGGCACATCCGCGACCTGCCCAAGCCCTCGGACCTGCCGGCGGACATGAAGAAGGGCCCGTTCGGGAAGTTCGCCGTGGACACGGAGCACGGCTTCACCCCGTACTACGTGGTGCACCCGGACAAGAAGAAGAAGGTCGCGGAGCTCAAGCGCGAGCTCAAGGACGCCGAGGCCCTCTACCTCGCCACGGATGCGGACCGGGAGGGCGAGGCCATCGCCTGGCACCTGCTGGACACCCTCAAGCCCACGGTGCCGGTGTACCGGATGACCTTCGGGGAGATCACCCAGGAGGGTGTGCGCCGCGGTCTGGAGAACATCCGTGAGCTGGACACGGCCCTCGTGGACGCCCAGGAGACGCGCCGCATCCTCGACCGCCTGTTCGGCTACGAGCTCTCGCCGGTGCTGTGGCGCAAGGTCTCGCGCGGGCTCTCGGCGGGCCGCGTGCAGTCGGTGGCCACCCGCCTCGTCGTCGAGCGCGAGCGGGAGCGCATGGCCTTCGTCTCCGCCCACTACTGGGGCGTGGAGGGCACCTTCACGGTGGCCGAGGGCGCGCAGGCCGCGGACGCCGTGGGCAGCTCGTTCACGGCCCGCCTCAGCACGGTGGACGGCGAGCGCGTGGCCACGGGCCGCGACTTCGACGACGCCGGGCGGCTCAAGGCCTCCGCCGGCAAGAAGGTGACCCACCTGGACGAGGCCGGCGCCCGCTCGCTGGCCGAGGGTCTGCGCGGGGCGGACTTCACGGTCGACTCGGTGGAGGACAAGCCGTACACCCGCCGCCCGGCCGCCCCCTTCACCACCTCCACGCTGCAACAGGAGGCCGCCCGCAAGCTCCGCATGAGCTCCCGCGTCTCCATGCAGGTGGCCCAGCGCCTGTACGAGAACGGCTACATCACGTACATGCGCACGGACTCGGTGAACCTCTCGCAGGAAGCCGTGCAGGCCGCCCGGCGCCAGGCCACCGAGCTCTACGGGGCGGACGCCGTGCCGGCCCAGCCGCGCGTCTACGCCAAGCGCAACGAGACCGCGCAGGAGGCCCACGAGGCCATCCGGCCCGCGGGGGACTCCTTCCGGACCCCGGCCCAGGTCAAGGCCGAGCTGCGCCCGGACGAGTTCCGCCTGTACGAGCTGATCTGGAAGCGCACCGTGGCCTCGCAGATGGCCGATGCCAAGGGCTACACCGCCACGCTGCGGCTCTCGGCCACCGCGCAGGACGGCCGCCTCGCGCAGTTCAGCGCCTCGGGCACCGTCATCACGTTCAAGGGCTTCCTCGACGCGTACGAGGAGGGCCGGGACGCCGAGGTCGACGGCGAGAACGCGGAGGCCAAGGACCGCCGCCTGCCGCAGGTGGCCCAGGGCGAGCGCCTCACCGGTGACCCGATCGAGGCCACCGGGCACGAGACCTCCCCGCCGGCCCGCTACACCGAGGCGTCGATCGTCGCCGAGCTGGAGCGCCGCGAGATCGGGCGGCCCTCCACGTACGCCCCGACGATCTCCACGATCATGGACCGCGGTTACGTGTCCAAGCGCGGCACCGCGCTCGTCCCGTCGTGGACCGCGTTCGCGGTGATCGGACTGCTCGAGGACTACTTCGCGAAGTACGTGGACTACGACTTCACGGCCCGCATGGAGGACGACCTCGACCGGATCGCCGCGGGCGAGCTCGGCCGCGAGGCCTGGCTGCAGACCTTCTACTTCGGGGCCCCCGCCGCGGAGACGGAGAAGGGCGTCGAGGGCCTCAAGCACGTGGTGGACAACCTCGGCGAGATCGACGCGCGAGCCGTGAACTCGCTGCCGATCACCGAGGACATCACCCTGCGGGTGGGCCAGTACGGCCCGTACCTGGAGCGGTCGCTGCCGGCCGACGCGGAGGCGGGCGCCACCCCGCCGCGCGCCAACGTCCCCGAGGACCTGGCCCCGGACGAGCTCACCCCGGCCAAGGCCGAGGAGCTGTTCGCCACCGCCCAGCCCTCCGAGCGCGAGCTCGGCACGGACCCGGAGACGGGCTGGACCGTCGTCGCCAGGGACGGGCGCTACGGGCCCTACGTCACCGAGGTCATCCCGGAGATGACCGAGGAGGAGCTGCAGGCCTGGCTCGACGCCCAGCCCACCGAGTACTACAAGAACGGCAAGCCCAAGCCGAAGAAGAAGCCGGCCAAGGAGAAGCCCCGCACCGGCTCCCTCTTCACGAGCATGTCCGTGGACACCGTGACCCTCGAGCAGGCGCTGCAGCTGATGTCCCTGCCGCGCGTCGTGGGCGCGGACGCCGAGGGCGAGGTCATCACCGCCCAGAACGGCCGCTTCGGGCCCTACCTGAAGAAGGGCTCGGACTCGCGCTCGCTCGAGTCCGAGGACCAGATCTTCAGCATCACGCAGGAGCAGGCCCTCGAGATCTACGCCCAGCCGAAGCAGCGTGGCCGCGGGGCCGCCAAGCCGCCGCTGGCCGAGTTCGGCGAGGACCCGGTCTCCGGCAAGAAGGTCACCGTGAAGGAGGGCCGCTTCGGCCCGTACGTCACGGACGGGGTCACCAACATCACCGTCCCGCGCGGCCGTCAGCCCGAGGAGCTCACGGCGGAGGAGGCCTACCAGCTGCTCGCGGACAAGCGTGCCAAGGGCCCGGCCACCCGCGGCGGTGCCAAGAAGCCGGCGGCCCGCAAGGCCCCGGCCAAGAAGACCACCGCGCGGAAGAAGGCCTGAGCGCCATGCGCCTCGGCGTCCTGGACATCGGGTCCAACACCGTCCACCTGCTGCTCGTGGACGCCCACCCGGGGGCCCGCCCCGTCGCCTACGCGGAGCACAAGCGCTCCCTTCCGCTGATCCGCTACCAGGACGCCGACGGGGCGATCACGGAGGAGGGACAGCGGGAGCTCGTGGACTTCGTCCGTGAGGCCGCCGCGTTCGCGGAGGAGCATCGGGCGGAGGACATGATCTCGTTCTGCACCTCGGCGATCCGCGAGTCCGCGAACGGCGCCGCCGTGCTGGCCCGCGTGCAGGCCGAGACCGGTGTGCACCTCTCCGAGCTCACGGGGGACCAGGAGTCGGCCATGACGTACTTCGCCGTGCGCCGCTGGCAGGGCTGGGGCGCCGGCTCCATCCTGAACTTCGACATCGGCGGCGGCTCCTTCGAGATCGCCTACGGCCAGGACGAGCTGCCCTCGCACGCCCTGTCCCTGCCGCTGGGCGCCGGCCGCCTCACCCGCGACTGGGTGCTCGAGGACCCGCCCAGCCCCAAGGCGGTGAAGAAGCTCCGCAAGCACGTGGAGAAGCGACTCGAGGAGGCGTATACGGCCTTCCCGCGCATCGAGTCGCCCGTGGTGGTCACCGCCACCTCGAAGACGTTCCGCTCCCTCGCCCGGATCACCGGGGCGGCGCCGTCGGCGGCGGGCCCCTTCGTGAAGCGGCACCTGCGCGCGGACGACCTGCACCTGTGGGTGAACCGCCTCGCGGCGATGACCGTCGCGGAGCGGGCGGAGCTGCCCGGCGTCTCGGACGTGCGCGCGCACCAGGTGTTCGCGGGGGCGATCGTCGCGCTGACGGCCATGCGCACGTTCGGCATCGCCCAGCTCGAGATCTGCCCGTGGGCGCTGCGCGAGGGCCTGATCCTCAACCGCCTCGACGCGCTCATGCTCGAGGGCCACCTCACCCGGGACGGCCGGCCCGGCGTCGGCCACGTGAACCTCAACCCGGACACCCTCCTGCCGGGACTGAGCCTGGGGGTGCGCTGACCATGGCGGACTCCACCGCGCACCTGGCCCCCGCGGCGCGCTTCGGAGCGGACATCCCCGTGACCCTGTCCTCCTCGTCCGTGTTCCCCCTGGGCACCCAGGACGTGTTCGCCACCGCCGAGGACCTCGGCTACGACGGCGTGGAGGTCATGGTCACGCACAACGCGTGGAGCCAGGACGCGCGGCGGCTGACGCGGCTGTCCGAGCGGCACGGGATGCCCATCGACTCCATCCACGCGCCCACCCTGCTGTTCACGCAGCAGGTCTGGGGCTCCGCGTGGTCCAAGATCCGCCGCTCCGTGGAGCTGGCGCAGGCCGTGGGCGCGGCCACCGTGGTGGCCCATCCGCCGTTCCGCTGGCAGGGCACGTACGCGGTGCGCTTCGCCGAGGGCATCCACGAGCTCATGGCGGAGACCGGCGTCGTGATCGCCGTGGAGAACATGTACCCGTGGCGGGCCTACGGCCGCGAGGCCAAGATGTACCTGCCGCACTGGAACCCGCTGCCCGAGCCGTACGAGCACATCTGCTGGGACTTCTCCCACGCGGCCATCGCGCGGGCGGACTCCCTGGCGGCCGTCCGCGAGCTCGGCCCGCGGCTGCGGCACGTCCACCTCACCGACGGCAACGACTCCGGCAAGGACGACCACCTGGCCCCCGGCGAGGGCACGCAGCGCGTGGCCGAGACCCTGCGCCACCTGGCGACCGCGGGCCTGGCCGGCACGGTGTGCGTGGAGGTGGGCACGCGCGGCGTGGAGTACGCGGGCCAGCGGGAGGAGATGCTCGCCGCCTCGCTCGCCTTCGCGCGCGATCACCTGGCCGCCGGCGGGACCGACCACCACCACGACGACGCCCCGCGCCCGACCACGAAGGAGACGGACCGACCATGAAGCTGACCATCCTGGGCCTGGGCACCATGACCGGCGCGATCCTCGCCGGAGCCCTCGACGCCGGCGCCGTGCGCGCCGAGGACGTCACCGCCACCACCCGCTCCGCCGCGTCCGCCGAGAAGGCCGCCGCGCAGCACGGCGTCACCGTGACCTCCCAGGAGCGGGACGAACGCGCCAACCATGCCGCGGTCGCCGAGGCGGACATCGTCCTGGTGGGCGTGAAGCCGAAGGACATGGTCGCCACCCTCACGGACCTGGCGCCGTCGCTGCGCCCCGAGACCGTGGTGGTGTCCGTGGCAGCCGGCGTCACCTCCGCCACCATGGCCGCCGTGCTGCCGGCGGGGCAGCCGATCGTGCGGACCATGCCGAACACGCCCCTGACGGTGGGCTCCGGCGTCGTCGGCATGGCCCCCGGGCCGGGCGTCACCGAGGAGCAGACCACCGCCGTGCGCGCTCTCTTCGAGGGCTCCGGCCTGGTGGTCCCGGTGGCCGAGGAGCAGCTCTCCGCCGTGGTGGCCACCGCCGGCTCCGCCCCGGCCTACGTGTTCCTGCTGGCCGAGCTGATCGCCGCCCACGGTGCGGAGATGGGACTGGACGCCGCCGCCGCCGAGGCCATGGCCGCGGCCACCGTCAAGGGCGCGGGCATCATGCTCCAGCAGGAGGGGGCCAGGGCCGAGGCTCTGCGCAAGGCCGTGATGAGCCCGAACGGCACCACCGAGAAGGCCGTGGAGGCGTTCCTGGACGGCGGCATGGGCGACCTCGTGAACCGTGCCATGGACGCGGCCGCGCAGCGCGACAAGGAAATGGCCGAGGAGTTCGGGGCCTGACGGCTCCGGCGTGCCTCAGGGCCGGGCCGCGAACCGGTCGATGAGGTCCGTGTGCCCGGAGACGATGAGGGTGTCGCGCGGGCCCACCCGGGTGTCCGGCTGGGCGTAGGTGAAGTCCTCGCCCGGGGTCTTCACACCCACCACGGTCACGCCGTACTTGGATCGCACGTGGGACTCGGCGAGCGTGAAGCCCACGCACTCGGCCGGCGGGTACATCTTCACGATCGCGAAGTCGTCGTCGAACTCGATGAAGTCGAGCATGCGCCCGTTCACGAGGTGGGCGGCGCGCACACCGGCGTCGTGCTCCGGGAAGATCACGTGGTTCGCCCCGATCCGCTTGAGGATCGTGCCGTGCGCCTCGCTGATCGCCTTCACCCAGATGTGGGGGATCTCCAGGTCCACGAGGTTCACGGTGATGAGCACCGATGCCTCGATGGAGGTGCCTACGCCGACCACCGCCGTCGAGAAGTCCTGCGCACCGAGCTGGCGCAGGGCCTCGGAGTCGGTGGCGTCCGCCTCCACCACGTGGGTCAGCGAGGGGGCGTAGCGCTGCACGAGGACGGGGTCCCGCTCGACGGCGAGCACCTCGCGCCCCTGTGCGACGAGCTCCTCGGCCGTGGCGGCGCCGAAGCGGCCCAGCCCCACGACGAGCACGGGGGCGTTGGGATCGGTGCGCTGCGGGGTGTCAGCCAATGACCGGCCTCTCGACGGGGTAGCGGTAGAGCACGCGCCGCTGGCGCAGGGCGAGGGCGGCGGCGAACGTGATCGTACCAACGCGGCCCGCGAACATCATGGCCGTCAGGACGTACTTGCCGGCCGGTGGGCTCTCCGCGGAGACGCCCACGGAGAGCCCGCACGTGCCGAACGCGGAGATCACCTCGAACAGGGGCCGCTGGAGGGACTCGTCGGTGATGTGCACCAGCGCCAGAGTGGCCACGAGCACGAGGGTGGCCCCGAGTGCGAGCACCGCGATGGCCACGCGCAGGGACTCGGGGGCGATCGTGCGGCCGTGCGCCGTCACCTCGCGGTCGCCGCGCGCCTCCGCCACGATCGCGAGGAACATGATCGCCAGCGTGGTCACCTTGATGCCGCCCGCGGTGGAGGCGGACCCACCGCCCACGAACATCAGCGCGTCCATGAGCAGCAGGGACTCGGGCCGGTGCGCGTTCGTGTCGTCGATCGCGAAGCCGCCGGAGCGGGTCATCACGGAACCGAAGAGCGAGTGCCCGACCCGCTGCCAGAAGCCCATGCCGGCCTGGGTCGCCGGGTTGCCCGCCTCGAAGAAGAAGAGGGCGACGGCGCCGAGCACCAGCAGGGCCAGCGTCACCTCGACCGTGAGCTTGGTGTGCAGGTTCCACTCCCGGAATCGCCACCCCTTCTCCAGCAGCACCATGACCACGGGGAAGCCGAGCGCACCCAGGAACACGCCGACGCCGAGCACCGTGATGATCACCGGGTCGTGCATGATCTCCGGCAGGCCGTCCACGTGGAGGGTGAACCCGGCGTTGTTGAAGGCGCTGACCGAGTAGAAGACCCCGTGCCACAGGCCGGTGAGCCACGAGCCGGAGATGGCCGCGAACCGCGGCACGAGGAAGAACGCCAGCGCGGCCTCGGCGGTCAGCACCGTCACGACGACGACGCGCAGCAGCCGGCCGACCTCGCCGAGATTCCCGGAGGTCATGCCCGCCTGCTGCGTCGCCAGCTTCGACCTCAGACCCAGATGCCGGGAGACGGCCAGCGTGAGCAGCGAGGCCATCGAGAGGATGCCCAGGCCGCCGATCTGGATGGCCACGAGGATGATCACCTGGCCCGCGGGGGACCAGTGCACGGCCGTGTTGACGGTGGTCAGACCGGTCACGGAGAAGGCGGAGACCGCGGTGAACATGGCGTCGTGCAGGGGGGTGGCGTGGCCGTCCGCCGCGGCCCACGGCAGGGCGAGGAGCCCGGTGAACACCAGGGCCATGAGGGCGAAGGCGGAGAGGGCGGCGCGGGCCGGGGAGCCGCCCACCACCGAGCTGACGGCGCGGCCCGAGCGCCGCAGCACCGTGCGCAGGTCGGTCGAGGACTCCAGCGTGGAGGCCTGGCCGGGCCGGGGGAGGCCGCCGGGCCGGCGCACGCCGCCGTGGCGGCGGGCGCGCGGAGTCGGACGGAGACCTGCCACGGGGCACCTCCTGCACGGGGGACGGGGAACGGACCGGTTCCCAGTATCGCGCGCCCCGTGGCCCGCGCGTCACGCGGGCAGGACATCCGAGGCGATCGTCGCCACCGTGCCGCCCGGAGCCCTAGGCTGGACCGTGATGAGCACCACGTCCACCCCTCCCGCTCCCACCCCCGCCGCTGTGGTGTGGGACTCCAGCCTGCTCCGCTACCGGTTCAGCGCGGAGCACCCGATGGCGCCCCTGCGGCTGGACCTCACGCACCGGCTCGTGGAGGCGTTCGGCCTGCTGGACGCCCCCCACGTGCGGATCATGGAGCCGCCCGTGGCCACGGACGAGCAGCTCGCCCTCGTCCACGACCCCGAGTACGTCGCCGCCGTCCGCCGGGCCGCGGCGACGTCGTCGGCCGAGGACGGCCGCTTCGGCCTGGGCACCGAGGACTGTCCCGTGTTCCCGGACCTGCACGAGTCCGCCGCCCGGATCGCGGGCGGCTCCCTCGTCGCCGCGGAGGCGATCTGGTCCGGCGAGGTGGACCGCGCCGTGAACTTCGCCGGCGGCATGCACCACGCCGCCCGGTCCTCGGCGTCCGGGTTCTGCATCTACAACGACTGCGCCGTGGCCATCCAGCGCCTGCTGGACCTCGGCGCGGAGCGCGTGGCCTACGTCGACGTGGACGCGCACCACGGCGACGGCACGCAGTCGATCTTCTACGACGACCCCCGCGTGCTCACCATCTCCCTGCACGAGACGGGCATCAGCCTGTTCCCGGGCACGGGCTTCGCCAACGAGATCGGCGGCTCGGCCGCCCAGGGCACGGCGGTGAACGTCGCGCTGCCCCCGCGCACCGGTGACGCCGGCTTCCTGCGCGCCGCCCACGCCGTGGTCCCGCCCCTGCTGGAGGCGTTCGCCCCGGACGTGCTGGTCAGCCAGCACGGCTGCGACGGCCACCTCACGGACCCGCTCGCCGACCTGCGGCTGAGCGTGGACGGCCAGCGCCAGCTCGCATTCGACGTCGGCGACTGGGCCGACCGGTTCGCGTACGGCCGGTGGCTGGCCACCGGGGGCGGCGGCTACAACCCGCTGCGGGTGGTGCCGCGCGCGTGGGCCCACCTGACCGCCGCCGTCCTGCAGACCCCGATCCCCGTGAGGAGCGAGATCCCCGCCGCCTGGATCGAGCACGTCCGGGCCCTCACCGCGGACGAGCTGACCGGGGACATGTCCGTGCACGAGGGGGACGACGCCGAGCGGATCCCCACCGTGATGGGCGAGGACGCGGACGTGTGGTGGCGCTCGTGGGAGGTGGGCTACGACCCGGCCGACCCGGTGGACCAGTCGATCATGGCCACGCGCCGCGAGGTGTTCCCGCTGCACGGGCTCGACCCCTGGTTCGACTGAGCCGGTCCCCGTCCCGGTTCGACCGGGGCCCGTGCGGCCGGTATTGTGGCCGAGAACGTTTCCAGGCGTTCCACATCCGGTGGAATGCGGGTCGGCGTGTCCGGCGCCCCGGATGCCTGCGGTCCCACGACCGCCGACCCTCGCCCCGATTCAAGGAGTCCCCATGGGATCTGTGATCAAGAAGCGCCGCAAGCGCATGTCGAAGAAGAAGCACCGCAAGCTGCTTCGCAAGACCCGTCACCAGCGTCGCAACAAGAAGTGACGCCCGCGCCCTCCGGGCGCTGACGAGACGAAGCCGCCGTCCCCTTCCGGGGGGACGGCGGCTTCGTCGTGGACGGCGATCCGTAGAGTGGGGGCCATGACCGCCGACCTGCCCGCCGCCACCGCCCGCGTCCAGCTGCTCGTGAAGCCCGGCTGTCACCTGTGCGCCGAGGCCGAGGCCACGGTGGTGCAGGTGTGCGACGCGCGGGGCGAGGCCTGGGAGGCCGTGGACGGGGCCGCGCACCCGGACCTGCTCGAGCGCTTCGTGGACGAGGTGCCCGTGCTCTTCGTGGACGGCGTCCAGCGCGACTTCTGGCGCGTGGACCCGGCCCGCCTGGGCCGGCTCCTGGACGCCCCGCGGGCCTGAGCGGGCTCAGCGGCGCGCGAAGCGCTGCCAGGTCTTCAGCCGCATGTACTCCGTGGCGTCCGGGCGGTAGGCGAGCACGATGCCGGCGACGCCGAGGCCCACCCACACGAGGTCCAGCGGGCTGAACGCCCCCATCACGGCGTTGGAGACCAGCACCAGCACGGACAGGGACGCCAGCACCGTTCCGACGATGCGCGCGGCGCGCGAGCCGCCGCGGATCGCGAACGCCACCCACAGGTAGACGAGGAACGCGAGCACGCCGAACACGGCCGCCGTCGTGGCGAGGGCCGGGAGCATCCCGTCCATCATGGTGCGCATCTGCTCCGCCTGGTCGGCGGGCAGATTCATCTGTTCGACGGACCGGTCCAGCTCCTGCTGGATCGCGGCCTGGCCCTCCGGCTGGGTGATGGCGAAGGCCGCCAGCAGGGTCGTCGCCAGCAGCAGGAGGCCGCCCGAGACGATCAGCCAGAACGCGGCCGTCAGGGAGCGCGGCCGCGGGGGCAGCTCGACCGGGCCGGGAGACTGCCAGCCGGCGGGGCCGTGGGGAGAGGGGGCCTGGGGCATCCCCGCCTGGCCCGGGGCGCCGTACGGAGCCGCCGGCGGTGCGCCGTAGGGGTCCTGGCCGTACGGGCTCGCGCCCGCCGGGTCGGAGGAGCCCGGGGTCGGCCCCTGCGGGGCGGCGCCGTAGGGGTCGGTGCCGTACGGGTTCTGGCTGCCGTGGGGATCGGTGGGCGAGGTGCCGGACATGGGGCCTCCTAGCGACGCCGACGCTCGCGGCGTCTCGGTGCGGACGGGGGTGGCGGCGCGGTCGCGCCGAGCTGTGCCCCACGCTACCGCCGGGGCCACCGGTCCGCCTCTGCCAGACTGGCCCCATGCAGACGCTCGCCACCGTCCACCTGGTCCGCCACGGAGAAGTCCACAACCCCGATCGTGTCCTCTACGGCCGCCTGCCGGAGTTCGGGCTCTCCGAGCTCGGCCATGAGATGGCCCGCGGCGCGGCCGCGTGGTTCGCGGAGCGCGCCGTGCAGACCGGCCGGGCACCCGCCGTCGTCGCCGCCTCCCCGCTGACCCGCGCGCAGCAGACCGCCGCGCCGATCGCGGCCGCGTTCGACCTGCCGCTGGTCACCGAGCCGGAGCTGATCGAGGCGGAGAACGCCTTCGAGGGCATGTCCCAGGTGGCCGCATCGCTCAAGCGGAACCCACGGCTGTGGCCCAAGCTGCGCAACCCCCTGCGCCCGTCCTGGGGTGAGCCCTACCGCGCGCAGGCGGCGCGCATGCTCGCCGTCGTGGATCGGATCCGGGCCGATGCTGTGGCGGCCGATGGACCCGGCGCCGAGTCCGTGCTCGTGTCCCACCAGCTGCCGATCTGGGTGACGCGCCTGGCCGTCGAGGGCCGTCCGCTGTGGCATGACCCGCGCCGCCGCGAGTGCTCACTGACCTCCGTGACCTCGCTCGTGTTCGACGAGGGGCGGACGGTGCCGCGCGTCGAGTACCACGAGCCCAACCAGGCCCTGCTCAAGGACGCCTCCTCCCTGCCCGGGGCCTGAGCCGGACCCCGCCCCTCCCACGGGCCGCGGGTGTGACGTCCAGGGTTCAGTCAGAATGCGGGGCGGACAGTAGACTTCCAAGGTCCCCGGAATCCAGCGCCGCGCATCCCCTGGAGGGCAGTCACGCCATGCACACCCCGCCCCGTCCGTCCCGCCGCACCCTGCTGACCGGCCTCGCCCTCGCCAGCCTGGCGCCGGCGCTCGCGGCCTGCTCGGGCGGTGACGACTCGCTGACGCAGCAGGCCGGGAACGCGGACGGCAAGAACTACATCGCCGGCGACGGCTCCGTCCTGGAGATCGCCCCCGCCGAGCGCGGCGCCCCCGTGGAGTTCGCCGCCGAGCTCTTCGACGGCACCCCCGTGACCGGCGCGAGCCTGCGCGGCACCCCCGCCCTGCTGAACTTCTGGTACGCCGCCTGCGCGCCGTGCCGCGTCGAGGCCCCCCACCTCGTCTCCCTGCACGAGCAGTTCGCCCCGCAGGGGGTGCGGTTCCTCGGCGTGAACGTCCGGGACACCGTCACCACCGCGCAGGCCTTCGAGCGCACCTTCGAGATCCCCTACCCGTCCATCGAGGACGCCCGCGGGGACGTGCTCCTGAACATGACCGACTACGTGCCCCCGCAGGCCGTGCCCTCCACCCTCGTCCTGGACGTCGAGGGCCGCGTGGCCGCCCGCGTGCTCGGCGCCGTGGAGGAGTCCACCCTGCGCGCCCTGCTCACCACCGTGGTGGACGAGGCCGCGGCCTGACCCGGCCGCCGTGTCCATGCAGAGCAACCCCTTCGCCGAGATCGCCCTCGACGGCTCCCTGCTGCTGGCCGCGCCGATCGCCGTGCTGGCCGGCCTGATCTCCTTCCTCTCCCCGTGCGTGCTGCCGCTCGTGCCCGGCTACCTCGGGTACGTCACCGGCCTCGGCGGGGACGTGCTCACCAGCCGCCGCCGCGGGCGCCTCGTGCTCGGCTCCGTGCTGTTCGTGCTCGGGTTCGCCGTGGTGTTCGTGGGCATCACCGTGGTGTTCACCCAGGCCATGGTCTGGCTGCGGCGCGACGGCGCCTGGGTCACCCCCGTGCTCGGCGTGCTCGTGATGCTCATGGGCCTCGTGTTCCTCGGCGGCGGCGGCCGGCTTCAGCAGGAGCGCCGCGTCCACTTCAAGCCCGCCGCCGGCCTGGTCGGCGCGCCCCTGCTGGGCATGACCTTCGGCCTGGGCTGGGCGCCGTGCATCGGCCCCACCATGGCCGCCGTCCTGGCCATGTCCACGGCCAGCTCCGGCTCCGTGGGCCGCGGCGCCCTGCTCGCCTTCCTCTACTGCCTCGGCCTGGGCCTGCCGTTCGTGCTCATGGCCCTCGGCATGGAGCGCGGCATGCGGGCCCTCGGGTTCTTCCGCCGGCACCGCGTGCTGATCATGCGCCTCGGCGGCGCCCTGCTGATCGCGCTGGGCCTGCTCATGGTCACCGGCGTCTGGACCGCCTGGACCACGCAGCTGCAGCTGTGGTTCGCCAACGAATGGGAGATGCCCCTGTGAGCTCCAAGGCCGCCCGGACGCGCTCCGAGCCCGTCACCCTGCCGCGCCTCGGCCTGGCGGGCACCCTGCGCTGGATCTGGACCCAGCTGACCAGCATGAGCACCGCGCTCATGCTGCTGCTCCTGCTCGCCGTCGCCGCCGTGCCCGGCTCCCTCGTGCCCCAGCGCCGTGCCGGCCCCGAGATCGTGGACCAGTGGATCGAGGACAACCCCGTGTGGGGCCCCGTCCTGGACGCCCTGCAGTTCTTCGACGTCTACAACTCCGTCTGGTTCTCGGCCATCTACCTGCTGCTGTTCGTCTCCCTCGTGGGCTGCGTGTGGCCGCGCGCCATCCAGCACGCCAAGGCCCTGCGCCAGCCCCCGGCCCGCACCCCCCGCAACCTGACGCGCCTGCCGGCCTCCGGCGTCGTCGTCCTCGAGGAGGGCGGCCCGAGCCCCGAGGAGGCCGTGGCCAGAGCCCAGGCGTGGCTGCGCAAGCGCCGCTACCGCGTGGAGCACCGCCCCGAGGCCGGCGGCGCGTCCGTGGGCGCCGAGCGCGGATACCTGCGCGAGATCGGCAACATCCTGTTCCACGTCTCGCTGATCGGCGTGCTCGTGTTCATGGCCTACGGCGGCATGACCAAGTACGGCGGGCAGAAGATCATCGTGGAGGGCGAGGGCTTCGCCAACAACCTCGTGGCCTACGACTCCTTCACCCCCGGCACCTACTTCAGCGCGGACGACCTCCAGCCGTTCTCCCTCACCCTCGACTCCTTCGACGCCGTGTTCGACCGCGAGTCTGAGACCCACTACGGCCAGCCGCTGGACTACACCGCCGTCATGGACGTCCGCGAGGGCTCCGGCGGCGAGCTCCAGCGCCAGATCCTCAAGGTCAACCAGCCGCTGGACATCGACGGCGTGCGCGTCTACCTCGTGGGCAACGGCTACGCGCCCGTGGTGACCATCCGCGACGGCGCCGGGGACGTGGCCTTCCAGGGCCCCGTGGTCACCCGCGTGTTCGACCAGAACTACGGCTCGCAGGCCACCATCAAGGTCCCCGACGCGCGGCCGGACCAGCTGGGCTTCGTCGGCTTCTTCCTGCCCACGGCGGTGGAGGACGAGAAGGGCGCCGCCTTCTCGGCCGACCCCGAGCTGCTCAACCCGGAGCTGCAGCTGAACTCGTACTACGGGGACCTCGGCCTGGACACCGGCCGCCCGCAGAACGTGTACGTGCTGGACACCGCATCCCTCACCGAGCTCAACAGCCGCACCAACGAGAACGGCGGCATCGTGCTCAGCCCGGGCCAGACGTATGAGCTGCCCGAGGGCAAGGGCTCCATCAGCTTCGACGGCGTCCGCCGCTACGTCGGCCTGGACATCCACTACGACCCGGGCAAGTGGGGCGTCGGCGTGTTCGCCGGCACCGCCCTGCTCGGCCTGGCGATCAGTCTGTTCGTCCGCCGTCGCCGCGTGTGGGTGCGTGCCCGCACCGACGACGACGGCCGCACCCGCGTGGAGTACGCGCTGCTCGCCCGCGGCGAGGAGTTCGGTCTCCACGAGGAGCACGTGGCCCTGCGCGCCGCCATGGAGAAGTGGTGGCCCATCGTCGCCGCCACCGAGACGGCCGACGACGCCGCGGCCGGTGCCGCCCCCCAGTCCACCCCCCCCGCCCTGTCTCTTATACCCCTCTGACGCCGCCGACCATCGCACAACGGCAGCCCCCGCTGCGCCCCGCCGACACATCACAACA